>JAUVGS010000090.1 GCA_030593665.1 Chitinivibrionales bacterium
TCCCGGTTTCCAGGTCTCCTTCAGTCGGGTCATCGGGTCCATAACATCCCTGATCTTCAGTCCAATCCGAAAGACCGTCACCATCGTTATCAATACCGTCCGAACACTCCGACGCATAACTCAAATTTAAATATCCTGAAAACGAAATAAGAAAAAACACTACTGTCAAACAACGACAAATTTTTCCCGGTCGCATTTTTTGCTCCTTATTTGAAAGTGAAATTTATAACTAAATTGTAGTACTGGTTTTTATGAATTTTATTGCTGGAGACGAAGACACCACATACACTTAATACGGTTTGTATTGTCACTGAGTATATTGCTAATCACCATTCGTTAATTGTAAATCGTGTTTATATATCCGACAATATGATATATATCTGCACATGCGTTGACCGGTCACTGGTATTAAACCAGAAATAGACTTTATTTTTATGGCGAGTAAAGCTATTGCGAAATGAAGTCGCATCTTTACAGGGGAATATCTCCTTATACTATTTCCGTGCCCGGTTGATTATATATCCCTTTATTGCTTCCATGAAACCTCCCTTGGTCAGTTATTTGCTCTGCGTATCTTTCCAGTTCGTTTCCGCGTGATCATTCAGCCAGGCCTCTATTTCCTCTGGAACATCTGTCAGATGGTTATGGCCAACTAAAACTTTTTCTATGTTCTGTATCCGGGTGATCGATGCGGGCAGTGCAGCGAGTGCATTATTATCAACATTGAGATTTTTAAGGGTGGAAAGATTGCCAAAATTTGAAGGTAATGAATCCAGTTGATTGTCGGAAAGCTGCACCGTTTTAAGCAAGGGCAGATCACAAAACGAGTCAGGAATCTTTTTAATGTTGTTTTTGCCAGCCCAGAGACTCACCAGAGCCACACATTTTGAAATAGTTTCTGGGATAGAATCAATAGCATTATCATAAATAGTAAAGTGAAACAGCTTTTTAAATTGCCCTATCTTTGGTGACAAATAGGTAATACTGTTTTTACCTAATGTCAAAGCTTCCAGATCCAATTTGAATATATCGTCAGGAATATATGCAATATTGTTATTATTAAACCCGAGAAATCGTAATGTTTTAATTTTAGGTATCTGAGGAGGGATAGAATCAAGCCCGTTACCTTTAAGGCTTATTGCTTCAAGGTTTAGAAATGTCACAAGAGTATCGGGTAATTGTGTTATGCCCGTGTAATCGATGTTTATAGTAATAAGCCAGGGCATGCTTTTTATTATCAGGGGAAAAGTTTGTAAAGGATTGTTATCCAGATAGAGATGCCAGAGCCGTTTCAGTTGGCGTATTTCATCCGGCAGTCCCACAAGATTATTTGCACTCAGATCCAATTTATTAATAAGCGTCAGTGTGTTAATCGATGAATGAAGAACGGATATGTTTTTATTACTCAAATTCAGATGACGAATTCTATTGTCCACAATGGTTACCAGTGAATCCCACACCCAGCCGGTAATCCCCTGATTTGTCAGATAGGCAATCACCGCCAGAGAGTCGGATTTATAATCATCCGGGACATCAACGGTATCAACAATGATTGAATCACCGGCGGCAAGCGTTATGGTAGTGTCCTTTGATTTTGTATCAATGTCGTCCGTAATAAAATTTACCGTCAACGCACCTGCGGGAATGTTTGAAAAATGGTAGTATCCGGCACTATCCACTTTCTGTAAATATTCCAATCCATACAGTCTTACAAAAATACCGGATGAAGCTATGTCATCATGCAGTGCCGTGCCTGAGACAATCGCGCCCCTTTGTAATTGAACGATACCGAGATGTACCATCTCCCCGGAGTTACTATCTACGGTGCAGGAAACCATTGATGCGAACATAGTATCATCATTACACTCAATGATATATTCACCGGTATTCACAGAATCAATGACGAATGTGCCGTCTGCGCCAGTCACCGCATCCGGTATGCGATCGTCTGAAAGAGTTGTCGTATCGGAAAGGTACTCCTTTGAACGAAGGTACACTTCCACGCCTGCCGCAGGCTGGCCGTTTACCGTTACGATTGCCGCTATTTTCGTATTCTCCGACGAACTCGTACCGCCGGCAACATTGGTACTGCAATGAAACAGCAGGAGTATCATTATAGAAAGGATTCCCAGGCTCAGCAATCTCATCTGTCCATTCCTTTCTCCTGATGATTGATATTCCGGGTGTCATCACTAAGCGGAAACAGTTGAAAATTGAATTGATACACACGGGAACTTTCGGTGTCCTTATTTACAATAGAAACAACCCGCTCTTTAAAGGCGGCAAGCTCGGCGAGCAGAACTTCATAACATGGTTTTGATATACCCATTGTAATGGACGATACATTCCGCTCCTCAACAGCAAACTGACCCAGTGATTCTGCGGCCAGGCTGATCATAGTCCGGTTTAAATCCCTGCGCGCAAGTGAGATCATATCGGTTCCACTGGTGATAGCAGAATCGACCTGCTTACAGGAACCATCCGTTTGCTTTTTAATCATCTTCAATCGCAGCAGCAACTGAACCGCTTCCCGTGCTTCACTTAATTTTATCTTCGGTTTGACCGTGTGTGCAAGCAATCGGTAGTCATCCCTGAAATTAAAGAGGCAGATCAACTCCCGGATAACACTGGTATACCATTTTTTATAGTAGTCAAACTGGTCGCCATTCAGACGCTGTTCACTGACATAATCCATCATTGCAACCAGAATACTGTAATGCTCCTGTTTCTCCGATGCAGTTTTCGACTGGTTAAAGAGTACCAGATTCCTGAAAAAAACCGATTCCTTTTTGCAAAATTTCAGGGCCTTCAAAAAACGCTCGACCATCGGGCGGGTAAGGTTACGGTCGCCTTCAATAACCTGCTTGAGAAAATTGGGTGATTTGAAACCGGCTTTTTGGGCAAAATAACGGTAGGAGAAGTGACGGGTAGTCTTTTTCTTCTCATCATAGTAATCCGCAAGGAATTTGCGGTAGTCTATATATTTAAAAATTGGTTCCATACATATAAATGTACACCAAAACATGGATAATTCATAGAAATAAATTGCTCAGTATTTTTTTCTGTATTCTATTCGAATACATAATAACTTGTAAAGCATTGATTTTATAACTAAACAATATTTGCCAGCTCATCTGGATTATATATTTGAATACACAATGTTCAGCTTTGAGGAGTAAAATATTTTTGAAATATTCCTCAGATAATAATTAAATACAAAAAACTTCATTGTTAATTCATAGGGCTTGGGTAAGTTTCTTATTTTAAGAAAAGGAAATTTCTATCGGCTATGAGTAATAAAATGGAGCATGGCAGGGTATTATCAAGTAATATATCAATAGGTGTCGATATAGATTCAGCATATAAAATTCTTAATGCTCTTTCACCTTAGGGAACGGTGATTATTTCTAATAATTTAAAATTCATCTCATCACTGCGCATATAAATTCTATCCCCAATGGCGGTATTGAGAACAACGCTCTCGCAGATCGATCGAGCTGGACATTTATCCAGCAGTGGTTTCGGAAGTATCACAAAACCACACACATAATGTGCGAGGCGGTTGACAAAACTTCCGGAGATGGACGCGGTGGTAATTTCAGGACGATGTTGGAAAATGGACTGACTGCCCATGCCGACCATTTCCAGATATACTATGAGGACATTATGAATATGTAAAAACAGGATGCGCGCATAATCTAAAGAGTCTTTTAGAGGCTGAAGGAATTAACAATGCCCGGTTTATAGCCCGGTATCTTGACACAACACAAGGAATCACTTCTATTCAGGACGACGCACAAAAAGTAGCACTATACAAAGTGCCTTCACTCAATATTACTGTTGACGCTCATTTTATCAATATAACCCTGAGAAACTTCTCCGGTATGGGACAATTGTCCATATATGATGTTTCCGGAAAACGTGTTTTTCATCATTCAACCGCATCAAAAACCTGTATCATTGAGCATCTTCAAAGGTATTCTCCCGGAGTGTATGTTATGCAGGCAGACAATGGAACTGTCTGCAAAAACAGAACATTCACCATAGTTCGTTAATATTACCGATAGTTGTTTTGTGGATGACCAATGGTCCTTACTTGAACCGTCTTTCTGCAGATCAGGATGGACTATACTTAAAGCTGTACGGCTAAGACAACTCTTAGAGCAAAATGAGCTACATCACCACGATTGGATCTTATCACTTCATACAGAAGATCCGTCTCACAAAACTGCCATCACCTGTTGTCATGCGGCACAAGTAGACGTTATTGGTGAGCATATTCCTGACAGGCTCCCAATGAAACCGATAAGTGCCGGCAGCTTGGTTCCTTTTTAAAAGTGTTTTCACAGTCCTTCCAGAAATGCTCAGGATTTGCAGCTCAACATGCGATGGATTTGGAAGATTGTAGCAAATGCTTTGCCCGTCAATCCACAAACGATTGTCATTGCGTGCACCTTTATTTAACTCATAGGTAGCGCTAACCCCACCGTTCTGCAGCGCCTCAATACTTTCGGCGATTTCTTTCCTTAGCGAATACAGCAACTCCGTGTTCTTAGAGTATTCTTCGGTTACGAAGTTAAAGATTTGAACGCCCGTCGTTTTATCATCGGGGGCGATTTCGGTGCGGCGATTGTAGACCGCCTGGGCATTGTCGATGAGACTCTGTTGGACAGAGGAAGCCTGTGCGTCTTCAATTGTCTGCTTCAGCTTGAGAAGATACTCGTAATCCTCAAAGCCTTCCCTGTAGTTCTCAAACCGCATGGAAGAAACCGCCGGTTTTTCATCTTGGTTTCTGGGCTTATAAATTATGTAGGCACTGCCTACACGGCTACCCGAGTTGAGTACGCTCCAGCCTCCGTCGTTTGCATCCGGCCAACTCACCGCACTCCACCGCAGCTCGCCGATCAGACGGCGGTTATAAAGACTCCAGCCGAACGAGCGCATGCGCATATAATGAAAATCAATCACAGGACGAAGATTGTTATAGCACCAGTAGGTGTTGCCTGGTATCTGGTTGAGCGTATGGAATTGCAGATCCCAACTGTCATCGTGCGGGACCCAGAGGTTGATATGCGGTTTCAGGGCTGCTACGGGATTCCTGTTCCAGCTTAAACGGATCTCCGAATCGGCATCGTGGACGATTTTAAAAACCTTTTCAATTTTATACAACGACACCGAGTCAGATGTTTCATCCGTGTTCTTGATCCAGAATCTGGAAAGCCATCCTTTGGACCGGAGATGTGCCGCAACTTTCTGCAACCATTCGCCATAGGCTCTATTAAACACAGGATTGACCTCCGGATCATTCGGGTCCAGAAAAACCGGAATACCATTCCAGGTTTTGTCGTCATTCCACGCGTGTTTTTTTGTAAAAAAGCCATGATCCGGAAAGCGAAGAATGGCAGCTCCCAATGTATTGATCAAGTAGTCAGCTTCTTTGTCAAAAGCATCAGTGCTGGTAATAGTGACCACACCGGTGGTTTTATTAATGGATTTCTGGATGTTCTTGGTAACCCGATAGGACATGCGGTGCTCGAGCTGAAACTCCATAAATCCCGGCTCATTGAGAAGATATCCTCCTGCCTGAGTAATGTTGCCGGCCCACTCCACATTAATTTTCTCAATAGAAAAATCCCACACATGCAGCGCCAGAGGGATAGTTGTAATGGTTCCACCATTACCGCTAACTGTTATTTCTCCTGTGTAATCACCTTTGACTGCATTGTTTGGCACCTTGATAATTACATAAAATGAAGCATGCCTCCCACCAGTGTCTTCATTGGAGAGAACAATCTGGGAAGAAGGCTCTCGGGGTAGTGGGTCAGGGGTCCATCCCGTCCTGCCCAATGGAGAATTGTTTGAGGGAGCCTTGACATACACCTGCCAGACACGCAGATATTTGATAGCTTCTTTAGGAATAATATCAGCGCCGGCCAAATCCGAGAAAGAGAGAGTGACATCACTCCAATCGACATCGGGAGTGATCACTAGCTGGAATGCTTCGCCTTCGCCTTTGGCTGAAGAAATCGAAATCTCAGAAGCAGCCTCGGTTGGTACTGCTGTCTCTGTGTAGACTTTCTCCACGGCATTTTCCCACCAAATGGAATAGCCAGTACCAGTTTTTAGCAACTTGCCAGCATGCGCACCTACAGCGAGAGCAATTATTAAAAGCATTCCACCGTTTGACCACATTTTTCTTCTCCTGGTAAACATCCGATACCTCCATGGCTGATAAAATGATAGAGATTTTGTTTTTCGAGTTATCGCCAGCTTATTCACTCCAGCAACACCATAATAAATATGCTCTATTTATTCAATAACCTGCTTGAGAAAATTGGGTGATTTAAAACCAGCTTTTTGAGCAAGATAATGATAGGAGAAATAACGAGCATTCTTTTTCTTCTCATAATAGTATTCTGCAAGGAATTTGTGGTAGTCTATATATTTTAAAATTGGTTCCATATACTATAATTTACACCAAAACCGAACTGTTTAGTAAAAAAATTATCGATAAATTATTTATCTGTATTCGCTTTGAATACAAATAAACTTGTAACACATTGATATAATTGGTAGTTAAAATATATTAATTTTATTCTTATTTAGAATTGAATACATAGAAAAGGTCCTTTATCGGATGACATTTATCGAGGTGTCTGTGGATCGTTCACCGCCTTAATGCGTGTTATTACCCGGCCTGCTTAATAAACCATTTCCAATTTTCAAACGACAGTAGAGCCCAGCCTCGTTTCACCCTACTGATATTAAGTTATTCTGTCTTACATTTTACTAAAAAGATTTAAATATTTTTTTGATTTTCAACTATTCAACCAGAAACACCTTCCCTCGCAACACCATCCCGTTTACTTTCACCCTAACCAGATATATCCCACCCGAATATTTCGATCGATCCCATCGCACATAATCACTCTTTACACTGTTAAACCGAGCGACATTTTTACCGTTCATTAAATAAATATCCATGCGTGCATCGTGCTTTGGATTTTGGAACTGTATGTCAACCGAAGAAGAAAACGGATTGTGAACAATTTTCAGAGTAGCAGGTGTGATCGATATCTTCCCTTTATGAGGAGTTTTCATAGAAGTGGCCATATCAAAACCTGCACGCATCCAGCCATTGACAACCGGGGCAGTATACTCCTTCCGCCAGTTATATTTCGATTGCTTTCGCACCTCAGCAATGAAAGCTGCGATAGTGGCCTCTTTCCCGAGTGATTCCTGATATTTTTCTATACATCTTGTCGGGTCTGTAAATGTTACTTCTTTCACTTCTGAACCCGTCTCTCCGGAAGCACTCTGCCACCCGGTAAAATCAACATACGACCCTCCTGTCTTGAACCATTTATCCTGTGCCCGTTTACTGAAATAGGAGTTTCCGGAAATAGCATAGTTTTCAACACTACCTTTTGCTTCCATGAGTCCGGTTTCATGGTCGGGACACTGCAGTTTATTATCAGTAATAGAAATGTTCTGTTTAGTACTGCCATCAGAAAGAATCATGAGCTGTTGATTGGACACAATTCCATGAACAATATTTTCCTTAATAGTCAC
>JAUVGS010000446.1 GCA_030593665.1 Chitinivibrionales bacterium
ATAGGCCGGGCTGAGGCATCAGTCTCGGAAGCAACGCCGGGCAGCGTCTGAAGCACCCGCATCGGATCATTCATGGTCGCGGCTGTTCGTTTCAACTCTTCCCTTTTAATAGCGACTTTTGAGACTTCGCTCTTCGTGTGAACCGGCTGGCGTTTTGCCGAAACAGTTATCTCTCTGCGCTTGTTTTTATATTTCAACAGGGTTGTAGGAATAACATGGTATACCCGTTTCTGTTCTCCTTTAAGTTCAACAGAACTGAATACCTCGTGATAGCCGGGAATAACCAGATGAAAAATATGCGTACCTGAGTAATGGGTTTTAACCATAAAGCGGCCCTGCCTCCCGACCTCGACAGAGTCTTTATCGAACGTAAGAAGGATAGTGTCATGTTCAATAGCGATGTCAAATCGGGAATCGGTAATACAGCCCGTTATAATCCACGGAGGGCCGGATACGGAATCCCCGACAACCGCCGTCGTCTGAGGCTTACCGGTATCTCTCTTTTCCAATCCACAGGTGATAAAATAGTGTTGTTTATTCGAATCAACAGCGACATGGTGTGACCATCCGGAATAGTTCTTTGACAATACGGTAACTGAAAAAGTTTCCTGCCGCGGTATGTTCAAAGAAAAACCACCCTCGTCATCGGGGGTAACCGTAACGGCGTTTACACGAACAACAATTGAATCCTCATGAGGATATTCGCCGGTTTCAACCGCAAGAACAACTCCTTCAATTTCTATGATCTGATCGGTAGTGATGTGAACCGGTGAATCCGCCTCATCTTTGCGCTCTTCTTTTTCCGAAACAGTATCGATTACAGGAATTGCCGTATCCGCGTACCCGGCTAAAATAGTATCGACAGACACGGTGTCAACGAACAATTCGCGCGGTATACGGTCATCTTCAACAGCGGCATCAGGGGCTGCGAATAAACATATCAGTAATAAAAACAGAATACTGTTTTTCATTATACTGTCATTCCTTGTTAAAAACCGCTCATCCACCGAAACCCGATATGATAGGTAAACCCGATTTTATTCGCGAATGAAAAGTCAGGGTATATCACCGACACCTCCGGCGCTATGATGTCGGGCAGTACCGGTATTTTTTTAAAACGCAGTGAGCATCCTGCGACGTTACGAATATTATAGGAACGATGATGCTCGTTAAAAAATTTTTTACTCTCAGTACCGTAATTCAACTTTGAAACATCGGTTGCCGTCATAAAAAATCTCATACCAATGTATGGAATATACTTTGCAAACTCCCAGCCGCCCGCATATTCAATAAACCAGCCGTTATCCACCCAGGCGCCGACATCCCATCCAAGGCTTACATTATGATTATAGGTACCCTTTCTCAGGGGAATCGGCTTAAACCCCATGCGGAGATCAAATTCAATTGCCGGCGGTATATCACTGGAAACAGAGGTAACTGAATCATTCTCCCAGGAATCCCAATACTTCGTGAAAAAAAATGAGCCTTCCACCATAACGCCGATCTCAAGTCCGCCCCCGAAGGGATACTTTTCATGAACACCCAGGCGATATCCAAGGGAAATAGAAAGCCAGTTAAAAGCTACCGTATCATAATACTCAATCCACTCGCTTGTTGAATCATCCCACACTCCATCACTGAATACCATTGCGTTAGCGTCCCGATGAAAACTGCCTGCTGCCAGAGTAAAAACCGCATCACCCGGATCCGCCAGTTTGCCGTGGTTAAATGATTGAGTAGTATAACATCCCATGGAGAGAAGAGCGAGAGATAGTGCCGCAAGGAAAAAGTTGGTTTTCCGCGAAAGCGGTATCAGCGCAAATAATCCTGCATTATGTGATAATATTTTCATACCGATTAGTTAGTAATATACCCGAGAAAGAAAATTTTCATTCAGTATACAACCGGCTAATGCTGCCGGCTAACTCTTGACATAAATCAAATCTTCCTAAATAGCGTCTGGCACGTAACGGTAAATTAAATTGACTTAAAAAACAATTACACTGCCAAATATATTATTTCGTAGCGACTTCCTGATTTATTGCGAACGGTATTTCTTAATACTGCAAAACGCAAAGCCTGTCTCTATGAAAACAATCGGCAGCCTCTTTGATGTTTCTGGCGGTGGATCCATGAACATCCGGATAATAACGTTTAAAAGAAAAAGTGACGCTCCCGCAGTATATAAAAACACACCAATGTTGTACTTTCGCCTTATCTCTGGACGCCGCCAATCTTCGAACAACTTTTCTTTCAATTGTTTCTGGACTTCTTAGTCTTGTAACTGTAATGTTTCGTCCTGATTGTATTTCTAACCTGATCAATTAATTTGAATAGCTTTTGTAGATCAATTTGTTGTGATTGAAATGTTTCCGATACCATAATGAGATCCATTCTGGTGATGGGTTAATATTAGATGCTGTACATTTGTGTAATTACTCAATATCTTGTGGCGAGTGTTGGTTTTCTTATTAAAGAGTCAGCCCAATTTTAGGATTATCTTTTATAAATTTCCTTCAAATTTGTATCTTAATTTATTTATAGAATCTAGAGAGCTTTCCTTTTGTCCCATTGATTCCATCTTAAGAACCTGGCGGATTGTTTTTTAATCAGGATTTTTATTCTTCGCTGAGTTTATTTACTTCCGCATAATTCTACACCAACAATTGATATCGCGACCCAAAGCCCCATCACCATGAATATGTTTTGTAACTTTTTGA
>JAUVGS010000124.1 GCA_030593665.1 Chitinivibrionales bacterium
GGCTCTACGGTGCATATACCCATCGTCTGAAATCCCGTACTTCTCGTGAAACTGCTGAATTTACCCGGCTTTTTAACGGCTTAATTATTAACGTTAATAGTGCATATTCTACCGCTCGCAAAGTGTTGGGAGCGACACACATAAAAATCAAAAAGCTCGAAGGGCAATTTACTTTTGCAGAGAAACATAACGCAAAAATGTATATGCATCGGTCCATGATAAGCGTACGTCTTCCATTGTTTCTGGTAATTTTTGCAGAATCACTCTCTCTTTCCTTTTTTCCCCTGTATGTAAATTCTCTCTATACCCCCATGGCAGGTATTTCCCGTGAAGTTGTCATTGGTCTGCCGATATCCATCTTCATGCTGTTCTGGGCATTATCACTGCCCTATGCGGGAGCATGGTCCGACAGGAAAGGGCGCCATATACCGTTTCTCGTCGGCGCATGTATTACCACCCTTGGATTGATTCTTACTGCTTATTCCCGTTCGATTCTGGACCTGCTTGTTTTTCGTTCCATCACCGCGGTCGGTTACGGCACCGTATATATCACTTGTCAAGGCTATATTACCGACACCACAACACCGCAGAATAGAACCCAGGGTATGGCCATGTTCCTCTCGGGTTTCTTTGCCGGCGCCCTGTGCGGTTCGGCAATCGGCGGTATCCTCGCAGACCGTATTGGATTCAGATCAACCTTTCTTGTCTCGGCGGCGCTTGCACTGTTTGCCGCCCTTTTTGCGATTAAACAACTGCGCCTTGACAACACACTACCGGTAAAAGAAAAAAAGAAATCATTACAATTGCAGCATTTTCGACTTATTCTTGCGAATAAAAAATTACTCGGCCTTGTTGCCTTTTCCGCGATACCCGCTAAAATCTGTCTTACCGGATTTCTCTACTTTGCCGCGCCAATGTTTCTCACGTCTTTGGGCAGCAGCCAATCAAGTATTGGCCGGGCACTCATGTTCTATGGGCTTGCAATGGTTCTCTTTTCACCCCTTGTCGCAAAAGCCGCCGATCGTATCAAAGACCGGCGCCTCTTTATTATTATTTGCGGACTACTCTCAGGTATTGGCCTGATGATGATTAAATGGTTTCATACACCCTCTGGCATTTTTTCCGGTATTATAATCCTTGGCTGTGCGCACAGTATCGGTATCTCATCACAGTTAACCTTTGTTACTGAAATCTGTGAAAAAGAGCGTGAAAAAATCGGTCTCGGTACGGTTATTGCGTTTTTCAGACTACTTGAGCGGATTGGCAATATTCTCGGACCAATCCTTACCGGATTGCTGATTTCTATTTTCGGTTATTCCGACGGGATTTTCTTTATTGGATTAACCACTTTCATTGGAGCAATGTTATTTATCAGTATGTCTCGAATTCAATCGACGCCTGCCCCGGATGGTGTTGCCGTATGAAAAAGCCGAACCTATTTCGAACGGGTAGAACCATTTTATCCGGTTGTTTAATTCTTCTCTTTTCTTCACTTCTTTGGGCGGAAAAGAGTGATTCACTTGATATAGCTTTGGTGCTCTGGCGAGGTATCACCGAAGCTGAACGGGGGTTCATGGGTTGCTTTACTGCAAAGTCGTTACCCGTTCGTTTCTCTATTTTCGATTGTGACAAGAATCTTGAAACCCTTGCCAAAATCAGGAAAAAATTTAAAGAGAATCAACCTGACCTGATCTACACTTTTGGAACAACGGTTACGACAAAACTTGCCGGTAAATATAACAATCATCCTTCTCAACGATTTATTACTGATATACCGGTAGTATTTGCCGTGGTTTCCGATCCGGTGGGAGCGGAGATCATAACAGAGGGCGATTCTCTCAGCAGGCGAAATGTAACCGGTGTCTCACACATAGTACCTATCAAGTCCCAGCTAAAGGCAATACGCTCGGTATTTCCGATACAGTCTATTGGAGCACTCTATAATCCCAAAGAAAAAAATGCCGTGTTACAGATTCAGCAACTTACAAAATTATCAATACCCGAAAACTATGACGTTCATATTGAAGCATTACAGGTATCAAAAGATGGCACCGTATCCATGCGCAACCTGAAACGGAGTGTCGCCCGGTTACTAACCGTAAAACCTGACATAATCTACCTGCCTTCAGATAGCTATCTCATTTCGAATGCCGGCATTATAGTGGAACAGTGTCATGCCGCAGGTATTCCAACATTCTCTGCCACTGAAGGACCTATTCGGGATCACGGCGCCTATATGGGATTAGTCAGCCGCTATTACATGGTTGGTAAATTTGCCGGATATAAGGCGCAGCAGATTTTATTTCACAACCGTCACCCCGGCGAAATACCTGTTGAACGATTGAAAAAATTTTCCTTTCTCATTAATATCGATGCAGCCCATACACTTGACGCCTATCCGCCGGTTCCGATTCTTAGATTTGCGGAAATCATCAATACACGGGAGAAACTTGACAAGTAGGTAGTTTGATAAGGGGACTATTTCGTAACCGTTCGTGGCTTGAAATTAGAAATTAGAAATTAGAAAAAAAATGTAACTACTCAGGTATTCTTCGCATAAAGCGTCATTGCGAGCGCAGCGAAGCAATCTCCTGCATTCGAAAAGATGAGATTGCTTCGCTACGCTCGCAATGACGCTAAGAATGTTACACCACCTGAGTAGTTACAAAAAAATATGATATTTGTATATGAATTGGATGTTTATAAAATATGGTTATAAAGCAGCAGAAAGAAAACTGTATTGGCTCACCGTGAACCTGGCCGATACTTCTTTTTCCGGCAGTTTTCCGGTAAATACCCACGTATTCCATCCCAGCAATGCTTTGTTTTTACTCCCGAGCTGAACCGTAGCCATACCTCGTGTATAACAGCTTACCGCAACATCCCATTCAAGGGGTTGATCCAGGTAGAATCGCACCTGTTCTGCTATAGCTGCCATAGCGGTACTGTCGGGTAGATACCGTTTCAATGATCGGGATTGGATTGGGCCAAGATGTATGCGGAAAGAACCCATTCTGTCAAGTACTTTCCTGCCGACTACCGTACTTTTACCAAGCACATTACTGGATATATTAAGGCGTAGTAGCTGTTCCTTTGGAATTGACGCCATCCGGGTAACGCATTGCTCGATAGTGACGGATGGCCCGGCAAGCGTATCGGCTACTATAGCCCGCAGTCCTTCAGCAGTCTTTACCGGACGTGCGGAAAGACCGGTATACCGTACCTGATGATGAGGTGAGGAGAATCTTTTGCTGAATTTTTCTCCACTGAGACCCGCAAGATACAATAGCCGTTCTTTGAGAGCGGAATCGGAATCTTCAAAGAGTGAATAAAAAAGATTATACTTTTTCCACGCGTAAAAGTAGGCTTCGTACAGTACGCTGTTAAAGGTATCGATGAAATCACGGCTTACCGATAGATTATTTTCCTCTTCCTTAAATAATTCCTGAGTATAAAACATCGGCAATGGGGAGCCGGTGCCATACATGCCCAGGAAGGTAACGGTCATGAGAAAACGGAAAGGGGCATCTTTTGGTTTTTCAACGGTAGTAACTTCATGATAGGGGAAGTTAAGCGACAGTTCAGGCCGGACTCGAATGTTGTCAAAGAGTTCTCTGCCATCTTTTTGTAGAGAAATTAGTCGTAATAAACGCAATACCTGGGCGAACGAATAGCTGCTGCTGCGTTTACAGACTTCGGTTTCTAAATAAGTTGTTTCTCGCCGAGCCGGGGTGGCCATTGTACTACTTCTCCTGATTGTGTATTACAAAGTTCGAATTGGGTAAAGGTATTCATGGAAGCATAGAGTGCCATGAAACGGTCAAGAACCGACGCAAATACATACAGATCACCGGCACTGGCAAAGTGCTGTCCCGCTGCAGTGAGTTGGAGTTTTACCCCGCGCATAAGAGCGCCGCGGACTAATCGGTCTATTGGTTTTGAGGTAAAACCGGTAATAGCGTCAATGCGTTTAATATTTGCAGCGATGTACTGGTCACTGCGTTGATAGTCGAAAATATAGGGGCGTAACAGTTCCCGCAGTGAATCAGTATCAGCGCTGGGTAGAAAATTTAATGAAACATGGGATAAAAAACGCCATAATTCATTACCACCTGTTAACGTATCGATCTGGGGTGTCGGTGCAAGTATATTACGAAAATCGACCAGCTCGGGAGACTGAGAGGTTGCTTCGCATATGTCGCCCATGCGAAGCAGTTCCGGCAGATGACTGTTGGTACAGGTCAATTCTATGGAGAGTATCTCGCGCCGGGGAGTTTCTCCTTCGTTATACACTAAAGAGAGGTACACCTGCTGGCTGTTGTTGACATTCGAGTGTGAACGGTGTGTCTGAAAGACACCGGTTTTCCCAGCCTCACTGTATGAGAAGCGATTGAGCGGTACATACTTTCGTCGCTCAACAGTACCTTGTCCGAAACCGATAACCGAGTCTATGGTGTAAATACTGAAATGAGTTCTCTGTCTTCCCGCTGGCTGAATAAGCAGTTTTTCAGCATGATGGTCAACGGTTGTCGGTTCAGCCTCATAGTTGAATAAATTGATAACCGGTGTTGTAAACAGGGAAAAATGTTCTGATTGTACTGTTACAGGAATTTTATCGGTTGTCTCAAGGATGAATTCGATATCGAATGCAGTGCATTCCTCTATTTGCTGTAACCGCTTGAGGCCTGAAAGTTCAAGAAATAGAAATTTCTGAGGGAGTATAAAGTATTCCGACAGAATACCATACCCCCGGAATGAATGGCCGGGAGTCGTAAAAAGAGAGTTTTCCAGATCAAATCCTGGTACGGAAAGTGAATCCGGTGTCAGAGTGAATGTAGCATCCGGTTTCTGAGGAACAGAAATCTGAATCTGTCTTAAATTCGTCTGCAGAGCCATGAACAGGTTTGTCGCTTCAGCGAAAGAGCCGCCCAGGTAAAAACGGAGATTCTCAATCGCCAATGATGAGAGGTCAACGCTATGCAGTTGCAGAGAAACGGTTAGTGCTTCTTCCGAGGTGGAAAGCCGTTTTCGTGTAACTGCCTTAACACTCATGGGGTACATATCAACATGCATACAGGTTCTGAAGAGGCACTGTGTTCCCTCTGTCGGTGTTGATCCCAATAGCGTACCCGTAGTGATAGGGAGATGTTCGAGCAACGATTCCTTCGGTGTAAAGGTCACGATAGATGTTGACGGTATGGGGCGGAGCAGATGGGGAAAAACAACATCGGTAAGGCCATGAATGATTTCAGGGAAATCATCGTCAAGTCTTTGGTGGATAAGGCCACACAGGTAGGCTGTTCCCTCAAGAAGCCGCTCGACGTCAGGGTCAGCCGATGTTTTACCCAGCAACGGCGCGATAGACGGATGCGCCTGGGCAAATTTAGCTGCGCGTTCGCGGAGGTTGGCCAGTTGCTGCTGATAATACTTATTAAACATGAGAATGTCTGCTCCTATTCGGATGTCCTGATTTTTCCTTCTGAAGAAACTACCGCACTAAATTCAAACCGGGCTGTTTCATCCCGCGTCAGTGTAGCCTGAACGGTAAAATGTTGCTCGAGCACTTCGTTCATACGGGGTTTCATTCTTACGGTTACATTTTTTAATCGAGGCTCATATTTTCGAATTGTCTCGGTTAACAGTTGTACCATACTCTGTGAATTGTCATGAAAACTGGTTCCCTGCGTGAAAAAAATGTCCGGCATACCATAGCCATCATCAATAAGAACCGTGCCCTGGCGGGTGTTAAGCAGGTGCTGGAGATGCCCTAAAATAGATCGAAACTCACTTGCAGTATCATCAGATACCAGTTCCTGGTCCCCCGCGTCAAGATTCCGTATACGTTCCAATAACCGTTGATTCATTTTTCCGTATCCCTATTCCATTTCTAATTTCCAATTTCCAATCACCGCATGGTAGCCCAATCGATAATAAGCGTGGGCAGTTCGTCGGGTATCGCATTAAGCAATGTACAGACTTCGGTTGCCGCCTTCTGATCTATATCATAAACAATACGTATCCATTGCACATCTTTTCTTCTTAAAAGCATCTGGTACTGCGGGTCAAAGTCATCGATGGTAAAATTGTAGCTGCCGTCTTTAAATTGTTTGAGAAAGAGCGGGAATCCCAACCGTCCCGGCCAGGTTTGTGAAACCATAAATGACGGGAAAATAATTTTTAATGAGACGTCGCCGCAGTTATCGGGACGATACAGAAAATCAGCGGTCTGGTGATAATTAAAGTTTTCCAGGATCGTTGCGTCTTCGGAGCACTGGAGTCGCAGTATCGTTTGATGCGGTGATTCCCGTGATTCTGCATTAACCGAAAAGGGTATTGCCTGGAGGGTAACGATATATTCGTCCCTTTTATCGTATCTGATTCCCTGGTTGATGAAATGGAGAAATTCATTGGTAAAGGGAAGCGTACCTTCAGGTCCGGTCACCGGTTTTAATCCGCCATCCGGGGTTGATTGGATAAATGGCGTGACTGCGGTATCCTGCAGCAGTTTCCTGACCAGGCCGGTTTCCGGAGCGAACAATTGATCGATTTGCTCATCAGTGGAGCTGCGTCGCAGGGGGACAAGTACCTCGCGTTCCCAGAGGAGCTGCAGGTCGGCGCCTG
>JAUVGS010000409.1 GCA_030593665.1 Chitinivibrionales bacterium
AGATTTGAGGCATTATTCCCCCAGCTACCGCCGCGTGCCACTCTGCAGTAAACATCACTGGTATCCGCCCCCACAGGATCGACAGCATCTTCCCATGAATAACGGTTATCCCAGTCATTGCACCATTCATACAGGTTGCCAATCATATCATACAGGCCATAGGCATTCGGTGGTTTTGTGGCAACAGGATGGACACCCCATCCATCTCCTATAACAATATCATAAGAATTAACTGTCCAAATCGCATAGCTGCTGATTTCCGCGGTATCCGCAGCATTGACAGGATAATTATTAAAATTCTTACCCCAGTAATAATCAGTAAAAGTACCGCCACGACAGGCATATTCCCATTCAGCTTCGGTAGATAAACGATACCCGCTTGCGGACATATCAATACTCAGATTTTTCAATTCGCTCAAACCACCGAGGCCGCCGGTAATCGAATCATAGCTGTATACGGTATCATACCCATCCCGTTTACTGCGTGCATTACAGTAAAGCGCCCCGGCTCCCCACATGACACAATAGGTGGCAATGCTGTCACCAAGTCCATGGGATTCCAACCACTCCGGGGATTCATACTCATCATACGCCTCTGACATGAGAACCTCATAATCTCCCTGTGTAACTTCTACGGTATCCATCCAGAAATCATAAGTGAAACTGACGGTATGCACCGGCTGTTCCCTGCATGAAGAGGTATCAACGTCTTCCCAGATATTCGGGATCGGCTGCCCCATCTCGAAATCATATCCCTTGGCCAGGATCTTAACCATACCTCCCTGATATTCCAGTGCCCCGGTTGGAATCCATGGATTTGAAACACCAAGAGTGCACACGACATTCTGTGAATCATAGGTTATAACATCCACAACCTTGTGTTTATAGCCGTGCGCCGTCACAACGAGGGTGTCAATAGCATTTTGCGCCACTCGCGTGTTTTTAAAAGAGATGGCATTCTCCGGTTCCCGCACTATGGCAGTATTTACAAAACAGGTATTTCCTGTAACGACCATTTTATGAACCTGCCGCACGGAAGCTCCCCTGATACTCATCAGATACAACCCCTGCGCAACGTTAAGTTTTGCTAGTGATATAATATGTTTCGGTGAAGAAGCAGTAAGCAGTTTAGTGCTAAATACGGCTCTTCCACGGCTATTTACTATTGATACTGTTACCTTTTCATGCAGACCATTCGTTACAAGGGTAAGAAACTTTCCATAAACAGATACCTGGATTTTGCCGGAATGTATAGATGGTGTATAAGAAATTGGTGTAATAATTTCTCCGTCCAGGGTAAAAGCCCCTGTTGCGTCAGTTTTTGCTGCGAGGAGTGGGTAGTTATTCAATCTGACCTCCGCCCCTTCAATACCGATACCGCCTCCCTTTAAAACCAAACCGCTGAGGTAGATATGCTCTGCGTAAACAAATAAGGCAAAAAACATAATACTCAGCACTACTTTTACAATTTTCATAGTAGAATACTCCTCTATAGGATAAAACAGGCTTAATAATATACTGCGATTACGAATACGATTATGAGCACGATGCAATTAATAACAATCCTTATATTTTCTAACAACTGACTGCTGAATTCCGACTACTGTATTTTTTTATCTTGCTATCAGTGTATCACGTTGACATACTGTGTATACAGGTTATCTCCCTGGTGTACCTTTACAAGATAGACTCCGCTTGAGTGATTGTCAGCATTCCACACATACTGGTTCTGATTAACAATGCGAGAAAAGACCTCTTTCCCGTTCGTGGTTACGATGGATACCTCTGCACCACTGTTTCCGTTATGTAATGAAATATGTACATAACCGGAAACCGGATTATGGTAAACGGTTAATCCGGGGTTTCCCACTGCCGAAATCTTTTTCTTCTTAACATAGGTCTGTGCATCCAGGTAGGAGTATGCATATTTGCGTCCTTGATTGCCTCCCTTATTCAGGCGCCATACCTCTTGTTTACCCGGCGTTACTTCATACATTGCTTTATTCGCATCACAGACAAAGGTGTTGCCATTGGGCAGCCGCATGACGCTCCCTTCATGTGAACTCGCATTGATATCATGCGTCCAGGTCGGGCTTGAAGGTCCCCATGCTTCTCCCGGATCTCTGGGATACACACCATCGCCATCACCGGGCAATTCAATTTCAACAATTTCGTTCGAGTTATTGTGATAAAACAATACATTTCCGGCACCGAGCATTTCAAGATCCGTCCCGGGGAAAACGTAGGGAACCCAGTTGCCGCCATGAAAACCTGTTATGTAGTCATTGCCTGAAATGCCGTAGTTGCTCGCCTGTCCCCAGCGATAGAGAAGGGTTCCACCTTTACCGTAATCACCACCGTTATTTCCGGCGGCCTCTTCAGTGGTGGTGCTGTGATCAATAATAACAAATTCACTAAAACTTTTCATGTCGACGACCAACTGATCCAACTTCCGGTTATAGCTGATATTATTTACATGGTTCCAGTCGCCCGGGCGGGTATTTGAGGGTGATTCAAGCAACTCCGGATGATTATCGGGGTCGTCGGTCCGGTGGTCCCAGGCACGCCATTCCCAGACAATCTCACCGGTTGTTTTACCGGTCGGTTTAATTTCAGTAAGTTTGTCAGGCATTTTGCTGACACCGGAGATGTTTTCATAGCACGCCGCCATCACATTCGGTACCTCATCCTGATCATCAGTGTAATACATAATTTCCATATTGTGATGCGGGCAATATTCAGGGCCGGCATACGTAAAATCCCAGACAACCTCGTCATCCCAGGTGATTATCTGAAACTGTCCGCCTTGCAGCGGACCGCCGCTGGTCCAGCCATTCGGATTTCTCCCGGAAAAAAGGACACTGCTGTCGCGCATAAGATGCGTGCTAGCGGCAGACATATACTGACTTGTCCAGGTATGTACCAGCTCTTTTTCATGATT
>JAUVGS010000456.1 GCA_030593665.1 Chitinivibrionales bacterium
GAATACTTACAGGATACCGCAGCCGAATGGAAGGCGATGGGCTTCGATGGATTTTTGTTAGCACATATTTTCCACAATTGGGCCGATGACATCTGGGCTGTCGATGGCGACAGCACAACCCGCGGCGAGGATGACGAAACCTTTAAGCGCATCAAATCCTGCAATGACAAGTGCCGCAGGCAGGGGATTACAGAGAATTTTATTAAAGTTGCGTTTTACAGACACGTCCCGCTTTGGACCGATGATGCTGCGTGGGGAAAGTTCAATGAGAATTTTCGCGAAGCCGCACGATTTGCCAGGATGACCGGCTGTCGGGGCATCGCACTCGACATTGAATATGTGGGTGAACAATACGACCTAAATTGGGAGGGCTATGATTATAAAGGATACACTTCGCAGGAAACCATCTTTATCCCGACTGCCCAATTACCCTGTCCGAGTGAATGGCTCTGTATTGATGACTATTTCAGCAGTATCACCAGTGGAGAATATGCAGGAGATAAGACAACCGCCCCGGACCTTTTCCTTGGCCGTATCCCGGTTAATACCACCAGTGAGGCTGCAATTATTGTTGATAAAATTATCGAAACAGAAAACACCGAAGCTGATTGGGGACCCTGGCGTAATAGTCTGCTGCTTGTTTCGGACGATGACATGCAGGGTGATGGATTTGACAATATCACAAATCCTCCACACCATCAGGGAAATGAGGATATTGAAGACAGGGTAAAACTGAAAAGGCCTTCTCTTGACATAAGAAAAGTATATCTTTTCGAATACCCGCGAAATGAACTCTTTCAAAAGCCTGAAGCTTCAAGCGCACTGGTGAATGAAATAAATCGCGGGGTTTCGTGCGTCAATTTTTTCGGCCATGGCAATGAACATGCCTGGGCAGATGAAGGTATACTGAACATTGATAAAATCCGTAATCTCAACAATCGTTCACGGTATCCGGTCATGACCTCATTTTCATGTAATGTCGGTCATTTTGACAAACCCAACGAAGCATGTCTTGCCGGAGCACTTGTGAAAGCGGCTCAAATAGGCGCTATTGCAACTATCGCAAGTTCCCGTACCGCTTGGGCAGGTTCTAATACCGCGATGGGAAAAACATTTTATACTCTCCTCTTTAATTCAGATACCTATCGGACCATTGGTCAGGCATTCTGTCAAACAAAAGCAACAGACAACCTCAAACGCTATGTCCTCCTGGGAGACCCATCTCTACGATTCATACCTCCTGCCGATTCAATCGAAATGACAATTACTTCAGAAGAAGGAATTCCCCTCGACACACTCAAAGCGTTTCAACGAGTGATCGTTTCCGGAAGAATTATTGAAAATAATGCAACGAACGCCACTTTTGGCACTACGGAAACTCCTGCACATATCCGGATAGGTCTCTATAATCCACAACAGGATTCCGTTAAACGCAAAGATGGCGGGACCTATACCGACCCTATTTACAGCATGCCGGGAACACCGGTATTTATTGGAAGGACAATGGTTACGCACGGTACATTTTCCCAGAAGATTCTCATACCCAAGAATATTACCTATCGCAAACCAGGGGTCACGTTAACGGGGTATGCCTGGGATGGACAGGATTTTGGAACAGGATTCAGAGGTAATCTGATTTTTTTCGGAAGCGACTCCATTACTACTACTGATAACGAAGGGCCTCGTATCACTCTCCGCCCTGTTTATGACAACGATTCCATGTGGAATTCTGCCGTTGGATTCACTGATCATATCAGTTCGTTCCTTCCTCTTGAGTGTGAGATCATCGTATCGGATGAGCATGGGATCGATGTGACCAGTACCGGTCCTGATGAAGGATTGTCAGTAGAAATCGACAATGCTATTCCACGTCAAAATATCAATCATAAATTCATATTCGATGAGGGAGAATATACACGAGGCAGTGCACATATTGTCTTTGCGAATGACGATATTACTCCCGGCACTTTTACTATGACCATTCGAGCACAAGACCTGCTCGGCAAAATTTCTAAACGTGATATTACTCTTGAAATAGTATCTGAGGACAATTTTAAATTAGGACATGTTTTCAATTATCCTAATCCTGTAAGAATGGGGCGCAAAACAACATTCTACTTTTACCACTCAAACACTTCCGAGCATTGGCATGGAAACGTCCGTGCGACAATTAAGATTTTTACACTTTCCGGAAGATTGATACGGGTATTTCATAAAGCCCGTAACGGGCAGGTATGGGACCTCACTGACCAGCGGGGTCATAGACTGAGCCCCAATGTATATCTGTATCGTATTACCGTAGAAATGACAAATTCCGGCCTCTCAAATAAAAATAAATTCCAAAAAAGTCCTGTAAAAAAATTAGTTATATACCCTCCCGGTTAATATTTTTAATAGTGTCTCTATGGTTTCTACTTTATTCCTTTATTCGAATCAATTATTCCATCTATCACAATAAGGAGGTTCTTTATGGCAAGCTGGATTGGAACAGGCGCAAGTAATCCGGGAAATGTAAAAACAAACGGTAAGATTGGAGTAGGAGTTGATCCGGGGTATCCTCTCGAGGTCGTCGGGAGAGGCAGGATACGAGGCGCATCTTCCGCAGGTGGAGGACTCTGGCTCACCGATTC
>JAUVGS010000497.1 GCA_030593665.1 Chitinivibrionales bacterium
TAATACGAGATTGTATCTTGAATTTGGTGGAAAGCTTTTGTTTGACTATCATGCTTCACGGGTATTGCCCGGATTTGATCCTAATGTAAAAATGAGGCTCCTGCAGAAGTTAAAAGATAAAGCCGATGTGATTTTGTGTATTTATGCGGGAGATATAGAAAGGAAAAAAATCCGTGCTGATTTTGGTATTACTTATGATTCAGATGCACTTAAAACAATAGATGATTTTGCTGAATGGGGAATACAGATACAGGCGGTGGTGATTACACGGTATGAGGATCAGCCGGCGGCAAAATTGTTTAAGAATAAGCTTGAACGAAGAAATGTGAAAGTGTATATTCACCGTTTTACAAAAGGATATCCTACCGATGTCGATACGATTGTGAGTGATGAAGGGTATGGTGCAAATGAATATATTCCAACAGAAAAACCAATAGTTATAGTTACTGGCCCCGGGCCGGGAAGTGGCAAGCTCGCGACGTGCCTTTCACAATTTTATCACGAATACAAACGCGGCGTTAGTGCCGGATATGCGAAATTCGAGACATTTCCTATCTGGAATCTCCCGCTCAAGCATGAAGTTAATATTGCCTATGAAGCTGCCACGGTAGATTTAAGAGATGTCAATCTTATAGATAATTTCCATCTTGAAGCATATAACGAGACCGCGGTGAATTACAATCGGGATGTAGAAGCGTTCCCCTTGCTGAAAAGAATAATTGAAAAAATTACCGGAAAACCATCTTTTTATAAATCACCAACAGATATGGGGGTTAATCAGGCAGGTTTTAGTATAACAAATGACGTTATTGTCAGGAAGGCGGCAAAGCAGGAAATAATCCGGAGATATTTCCGGTATGCCTGTGAATATGCCATGGGGCTGACAGATAAAGAGTCAGTCCAGAGGGCTGAACTCCTTATGAAAGATATTAATGCAGGAGTGGAAGACAGAATAGTGGTAGCACCGGCCAGCCAGGCCGCTCTGAGTGCACAGGAAAAAGGAAAGGGAAATGAAGGAATTTTTTGTGGCGCTGCAATCAGGTTACACGATGATACAATTATTACCGGTGAGAATTCTTCACATATGCATGCCGCGTCAGCACTTATTCTGAATGCGGCAAAACATCTTGCAGAAATACCTAAAACAATGCACCTGCTGCCGAAAAGTATTACCGAATCATTAAGTCACTTTAAAAAAGTTGTTTTGAATAAAAATAGAGTGAGTCTTGATTTAGAGGAGACTTTAATTGCTCTTGGTATAAGCAGTTCAATGAATCCGGCAGCCCAGCTTGCTGTTGAGAAATTAAAGGAATTGCGAGGATGCGATGCCCATATGACACATATCCCCACACCCGGTGATGAGGCGGGTTTAAGAAAACTGGGAGTTCATCTTACCAGTGATCCTGATTTTTCAACAAGGGCTCTTTTTGTAAATTAATTCTGGAGGGAAATATGCCTAAATATGTTTTTATAACCGGTGGTGTGGTGTCCTCACTTGGTAAAGGTATTACCGCAGCCTCTATCGGGCTGCTGCTTAAATCAAGGGGATTAAAGGTTATTCACCAGAAGTTTGACCCGTATCTGAATGTTGATCCCGGGACAATGAACCCCTATCAGCATGGTGAAGTGTATGTGACTGACGACGGTGCTGAGACGGATCTTGACCTTGGTCATTATGAACGGTTTACCGGTGTTACCACATCGAAAAACTGCAATTATACTACCGGTCGAATTTATAATTCGATCTTAAAAAAGGAGCGGCGCGGGGACTTCCTTGGCGGAACCGTGCAGGTAGTTCCCCATGTAACGACCGAGATATGTGACAGCATCCGCTCGGTTGCCGACAAAGATGTTGATGTGGTTATCAGTGAGATCGGCGGTACGGTCGGAGATATTGAGAGTCTTCCCTTTTTAGAGGCACTTCGCCAGTTCAGGCAGAGTGAAGGAAAAAGTAATGTACTGTTCATCCATGTTACCCTCATCCCATACCTTAAAAAGGCAGGGGAGGTTAAGACCAAACCAACACAGCACTCTGTCGGCAGACTGCGGGAGATTGGTATTATTCCGGATGTGTTGATTTGCAGAACAGAAAAGCATCTTGATAAAGAGGTAAGACGAAAACTTTCGCTCTTCTGTAATGTTGATGAAGAATCTGTTGTCGAAGCATTTGATGTAAAGAACACTATTTATGAAGTTCCGATAGAATTCGCTGCTCAGAATCTTGACCACACTATTATTGATTCCCTTGGACTCCGGTCAGG
>JAUVGS010000471.1 GCA_030593665.1 Chitinivibrionales bacterium
GTGAAGAGTTACCCTTTAACAGCCGTCTTGGTATTGTCTGGAAGGATGCTTTCAGGGAAATGCCCTATACCGTTGCGCTTGATGTCGTGTATCGCAATGTACGTGATAAGAGCGATGCGTTTACAAAGCATATTAAATACCGTTTCAGTGTTCCGGTAGGATTTGAGATCAGACCGCTGCCGCCCCTTGCCCTCCGGCTGGGAAAGCGGTTTAACTTTCCCACGGAGATTATTAATTTCGGTATCGGAATCAATCTTGATCCTTTGGCTGTTGATGCCTCGTTTGTCGTACCGAAACTGGTTGACGATGCAGAGATTAAATGGCTTACGAGCGTCACCTTTTTTCTGAAAGACAGGAAAAAAGAGCCGGAGGGGAAACCGGTACCCGGTAAAAAACCGCCTGCGGTCCCACCGAAAGATACGAGTGCTGATACATCCTCTCAGATAATAGCGAGCATACCGGACAGCGGCAAACAACCACCGGTTGAGCAGATTGACACAAGCGAGACCTCCGGTGCGGTGAGTGACAGTATACCGGAGGATACCGGTGCGTTTGAAGCTAGTATCCCGGACGATGCGAAGAACAGCCTGAATCAGATTTTAGAGATGCCGCCGGAAGAGGAGGTTTCTGATACGGTATTAACACCCGCAGATACTGTTGACAACAAAGAATCATCAATTCCCCCTGGCAGGGTGCCTTCCCCAAAGAGCCAATCGGCAGAGGCAGAGGAGATTACGGCCACTGGAGAGGCTCAAACGGAAATGATGGTACAACCGCCGGATGAAAAAAGAGAGACACCTGCTTCTGCAGATGTAAAAAAAGATGGAGTATCTTCCGACTCAACACACTCTGAATAAATGTTTTCGGGACATCCTGTTTATTTATTTTATGAAAAAGATATAAACCTAAAAAAATTTACCACAGAGCATGCAGAGTCCACAGAGAAAGAAAAGAAATATTTTTCAACATGTTACTCTCTGTGATCTCTGCGGTGAAATCAAGTTAATTTATATCGACATTCATTCGTTTCTATACTATATATTAGTTATTGAATTTCACGTAGGATAAAAAGCTTTTAGTTATTCCAGTTATTAAAGTATATTTCTTTATAATTTAAAGCATTACAGTGGTTTTCCAGGTTCACTTTTAACATGAGAGAGGCTCATGGGTTGGTTTCCATTTCTTTCGAACGATTTAGGTATTGATTTAGGTACCGCAAACACGCTTGTGTATGTAAGGGGGCGTGGGCTTCTTATTGAAGAACCGTCGGTTGTCGCGCTTGACAAAAGCACAAAAAGGGTCCTTGCGATTGGTACGGAAGCCAAACGGATGCTGGGGCGTACGCCGGGAGAGATTGAAGCAATTCGACCGATGAAGGATGGCGTTATTGCAGATTTTGATCTCGTTGAGCATATGCTCAAATTTTTTATAAAAAAGGTACAAAAGTATCCCTCATTTTTCCGTCCGCGTGCTGTTATTGGTGTTCCCTCGGGTATTACCGAAGTTGAAAAGAGAGCGGTGGTCGATTCTGCCGAGAGTGCCGGAGTACGCGAAGTTTATATGGTGGCGGAGCCCATGGCATCGGCGATCGGCATGGGAATCCCGGTAAATGAGCCATCGGGTAACATGGTCATTGATATCGGTGGCGGCACTGCGGAGATTGCGGTGCTGGCCCTGTTTGGCATGGTGTGTGATATGTCGGTCCGTATTGCCGGTGACGAGATGGACGATGCGATTGTATCCTATTTGAAAAAGACCTATAATCTCCTTGTCGGGGAGAGCACTGCCGAGCAGATTAAAATTCAGATCGGCTCAGCATTCCCGCTCGAAGATGAATTGGAAATGGAAGTAAAGGGGAGGGATCTGGTTGCCGGCATTCCGAAGACGCTTCGTATAACGTCAACTGAAATTCGGGATGCACTGAATGAGCCGGTTTCAACCATTATTGAGGCTATCAAACAGGCACTCGAACAGACGCCACCGGAACTCTCCGCAGATATTCTTGATAAAGGAATTATCATGACCGGCGGCGGTTCACAATTACGCGGTCTCGATGAGCGGCTTCGTCAGGAAACAAATCTTCCCGTGAACGTTATTGATGAACCATTGACCTGTGTTGCCCGTGGAGCACTTAAGATAATTGAAAATCTTGACATGTATAGACCGGTCCTGATGAGCAGTTCAAGAAGGGGAAGATAGGCCCTTTTTCATCTATCCTTTTATGACAATGTTGCGCCTATGTATTGGATCATACAGTTTATAATCCGGCACAGAAATGTCTCGTCATTATTCATTACCGTTCTCATCAGCCTCTGGATGCTTACCGCGAACACCACGAAGCAGCAACAGATTACCCGTACGTTAACACTTACTGTTTTTTACCCGTTTCAGTTTACCGTACATCAGGTGACTCGGACAAAAAACATTTTTTCGGAGAACAAGCGGTTGAAAGAGGAAATTACTGTCCTCAGTACAAAATGTTCACTGCTAGAAGAAGCTGCGGCCGAGAATGAGCGCCTTCGTTCCCTG
>JAUVGS010000423.1 GCA_030593665.1 Chitinivibrionales bacterium
GTACCTTGCGTTATCGGTGGTGATTTTGAAGCATGTCTGCCCCTCATCACTCGTGTCGGTAACGCTCACCGAGGCTTCCACCGAAGTCAGACAAATGAGAATAAACAGGAGCCGGAATAATATATTGTTTTTCAAACCATCTCCTTTTATAACCGGCGTTACGAATTCGTAACTGCGAGTAAAAACAGTGTGCTGCGGATACCCGGTAACGACAGAATAAACATTCATTATCGTACAAGGGTAAATTTTTTGACAAAACGTCTATTCTGTGTTTGCATACCGGCAAAAAATATCCCGCCCTTTTTGCCGCATTGATCTTCCGGTTTCCACGTAAGAGAATACACCCCCTCTGAATTTGACAAATTGCGACTCCACAAAATCCTGCCGGAAACATCATAAATACGAAAGTGGATCATATTCGAATTTTGAGCCTTCATGGTGAAACATACCACACTGTTTTTATTGCAGGAAATGCGTTGTATGCCATACCCATCTGCGCCATGACTATGGATATCATTGGGAAAAAGAAACGATGAGGTATTGTCTACAATAATACTCAGGGAATCGCAATACCCAAATACCGTGTTGGACGAATCGCCCCCTTTGTCTCCAAACTTACCGGCCCAACTATACCCTTCCAGATGATACGTTCCCGCCCGCACAACCTGATAAGAGTAATGTATCTCTACCTTCCCACTAGTCGATCCCGAAGCAATTGTGTTGGGACCTCCGTAGTTTTCGGGTGATTGCAGTATCCAGGTATGCGTCTTGCAGTTTTGATAAATCTCTCCTGAAGCACTGACTGAATATGTGTAATTTGATGGGGTAACAGGGGTGCCATTTATAAGAACACTGTCAGTCTCAACAATCACACTATCAGCTACATGGTCACTATAAAAGAAACCATTGAGACTATTTGATTCTTTGTTGGCAAGAATAAATGAGACGGGTATTTTTTGACCGGGTTTTGCATTTGCATTACTTACATCGAAAGATATGTCCAAATCAGTTGAGGATGGAAAATGTGAATCCACGCCCATTACCGAAAAAACAGCGAAAAACAGACTAAGCCCGATTAAAATTATTCTTTGCATACGTTTCTCCTTATTGTTTCAGGTAGCTATTGATATTTCCCTGTACCTGCTCTGTTGTTTTTGAGCCTGCCCGATGATCCTTAATAGAACTCTGTACCTCTTTGAGTGTTTTCGGCTCCGGCCCGGTGGAAAGGGGGACGTTGACAAGAGTATAGTTTGTCGATCCTAAACCCGCATCGGCCAATGCCTGCGGTACGGCGTTGGTGGTGTCATAATTCTTGAGAGTAGGCGTCAGGAGCGGATCATTGATAACATCAACCATATATGAGTCCACTGCACAAGGATCTGTTCCCATGGTGATTCGTTTTACCACGGTTGTCCAGGAATTGAAATTTTCGTGCTTTGTACCAAAGAGCATGTCGATGAAATAGAGATGTATTTTATTTGCAAAATAATTCTTAAAAAGATCCTTAAATCCGGCATGGTTACTTTTATCGTGGAACTGCCCCGTGCCCGAACCTCCCTTTATCGCTTCGTACGTTGTATTGCTTTTACTGATCGCACCCATCATATTTTTTATGGTGCCACTGAGATATCCGGCATAATACTGGTGGGGTTTTAAGGCGGCAAGGCTGATTCCATAGTCGGCCTCATCCATTTTTTTAGATATATATCCTGTATTGCCCACAATGGATGCCGTTTTTGGCCCATAAGAATCCTCTCCATGCCAGATGCCAAGAGCATCCAGGTTACTTGCCTCATAGGCGGCATCCACCTTTCCACTTTTCCAAAGATTATTGTCAAAAAGAGAAATATTACCTGCCGGATAGGTGCCCCCAAACATGGACTTCATACTTTCTATAAGAGCTTTGACCGCTTCAAATCGTGGAGAGATATTCGTATTAAGACAGTTTATTTTTATAGCTATTTTTTTAGAAGCGGTAATACCGGAAAAAATGGATTGCCATGCCATATCCACACCTGACTCTCCGGTCATGCTTTTTACAATGCCGTCCACGGCGGTTCTTACTCCCTGATAATTTACCGTGGTTCCGGTTATCAGTGTATCATCCCGCGTGGAATAGACATTGGCATTGGCACGAACAAGCGGCAACGCTTTTACGCCGGATGCGGAATGCAGGAGATACCCTGCCGCCGCGCTCCCGGTTTTTAAAAATGTCCGTCGCGACAAATTTATCGATGTTTTCATAAGTGATTCCTTCATTTCATTACCATAATTGGTATATATGACCTGTTTTTTTCACTTTGTAATTCAATGAAATAAAATCCGGAGGAGATATCCGATGTATTCCAGATCGTTGAGTTTTTTAAAAACGTTCTCTGCTCTTCAATGAGTCGTCCGGAAAGATCGAATATTCTTAAGCAGCATACGCTTTGATCTTTTCCGGTATACAGGATTTTAACCATATCAACACCGGGTACCATTATAGCCTGAATGGGCATCCCGGTGCTAATAGAAAAAGGAGAACCATGTTCGATTTGACTCGGGTTATCAATCTTCCGGATTATAGCGCTTGCGAAATTAACACCAAGCGACAGGCTGTCATTAGGAAGGCTTTCGATAAAAATATAAAAGTTGTTATAAATGACCTTGAGACAACTGCTGAAAAGTGCAACTTCCAGACAAGCTGAATCACCAAGAGAGGAGATATCATTCGTACAGGACTGACCCTGTTCGTGGTATAATGATTTTGCTGAATCAGACAGGGTCTGATCGTAAATATTGACAGAGATTTCAATATCATCCCTGGTATATGACATAATCGTGCCTTCCCTGAATCCTTTA
>JAUVGS010000463.1 GCA_030593665.1 Chitinivibrionales bacterium
TGAAGCATCTGAATGGCCAACATTAAAATCTCCCGCTACGATATATGAATAACCAGGGAAGAAATGCACATCTTCAATAACGCCCATTGCTACGGTGCCGGTAATATACTCTCGTTTGGCTGCATTGACACTGTCAGCATGTTCTGTTCGTCCGAATGAAGATTTTAGAAGTACCACTGCGATAGTCAATTTTATCTCCGGTATAGATGCCCATAAGTACCCTCTTTTGCACTGGACTTTTTTAACGCCAAGTTTAAGCATTGGTGTTATAATTGATTCAACCGGATCACCTTTCTTATTATCCGGCGAAGGATCATACTCAATGACCTGGCCAAAAGCATATTTACTGATAATACCGACCTCGAATGCACCTCTATGCGCACCGTCGCTTTGGAAAAAGTCTGAACATGCAATATGATAATCGCCGAAACCCATAGTACCGGCTATGGATTTGAGTATCTCATACGAAACAATCTCCTGTACACATAGTATATCAGGTTTGATTTTTTCAGCAAAAGCCATCAGGGAATCTTTACGTTTGGAAACCTCACTTCCAGTCAACATATCATTAATATTCCAGGTTGCTATTATAATCTTTCCAGCAGCACTTGCTTTATTCTGTGCGGTAGCTTGTTTTGCGATCTGTTCTGTCTCCTGTTCTGCGTTGACAGAATAACAAACAACAATGAGCATAAGTACTGTAAAGATTATTGTTTTCATAGTCTACCTCGATTGAGTGAAATGATGGTATATGTTTAAAGTAAATTATTTCACACGATATCTAAAGAAATAAATCCAGAAAAGGCTAAAAATAAAGCACGTAATGAATAACATGCAAATCATCTGGGGTTTATATCCGGCCTTTGTGGACTATTCATGAAATACATATTTATAGCATAATGGTATTAAAAAACCTCCTACTCCCTTAGTTGACAGTGATTTTCTTTTACCCTAAAGAGTATAATTCACAATGGTAATAAATTACCTTTTGTTCATTTATCTGTAATTAAAACAAGAAGTGTATTACCACTAATCAAGATATAAATTTGGATGGGTTGGCTTGTATGAAATCAGAGTAAACATTAATAAAATAGTTGAGCAACTATTTGAAATTGCAGCAGTTAAATGTAAGATATCTAAAAACCACCTGGAAACATGTGTGAAAATATATAAGAGTTCTAACCGGAAAAATAGACTTGACTGAAGCAAATTGTTTTTGGCGTTATCCCTGTGGGCAGGTACGAAAGCCCCTGGATAACATTATGTAGAAGCAGAATGGTCATTCCCATGCCCCTCTGCTTAACATACTGTTATCTAAAAACACTATCCTAACCCAGATAAACTGGATAAGTACCTTCACGAAATAATATTCTGCAAAAAAAACGCAGAAAATTTTTCATAAGGTACTAATTCTTCATCAACCCCGGCATACCGGTCGCTTCAATAACATCACGCCAGAGGCTCTTATCCGGGTCAACCCGGTTTTTCCGTGCAACAGTCATAGCAATGGGAACATGCACAAAACGATCATACAACAGGCTGATTATCATACCGGTTTTCCCTGCCATAGCAGCATGGACCGCGTTGGTACCGAGCCGCGCGCAAAAGAGCGAGTCATTCGGATTTGCCGGCCGGCTGCGGATAATATAACTGGGATCGATATATTTAAGGTTGAGGTCTTTATTCTTCTCTTTGAAATACTTTTTAATTTCATCCCGCAGGAAAAGGCCAATATCACTCAGCTTTTTATTGCCCGAGGCATCGGTCTTATTTGTTTTTTCGAGAATATCCTGTCCGGCTCCTTCAGCGACGAGTATAACCGCATGGTTACGCCTCTCAAGCCTCCGTTCAATATGGATCATCAGACCGTTTTCACCGTGTAAATCAAAGGGAACTTCAGGAATGAGCACATAGTTAACATCGTTAACGGCAAGGGCGGTATGGGCTGCGATAAACCCGGATTCCCTTCCCATGACTTTTACAATACCGACACCGTTAATTGCGTCATGAGCCTCAACATGTGCACCGGCAACGGCATCAACAGCACTGGCAACCGCAGTCTCAAATCCGAATGATTTCTGAACAAAACTCAAATCATTGTCAATAGTCTTGGGGATACCGACGACCGCGATCTTCAACCCGCGCTTGACAACTTCGTCCGCTATAGCAAGTGCTCCCCGTTGTGTACCATCACCACCGATAGTAAACAGTAGGTTAATATTCATGCGCTCCAGCGAATCAACCAATTCTTCAGTCCGATCACCATACCCGCGCGACGAGCCAAGCAGGGTTCCCCCGTGACGGTGGATAATCTGTACACGTTCCGGCGTTAAGTCTATACAGGGCAGTTTGAATTCAGGCAGAAATCCACGATAGCCAAACTTGATTCCGCTTATTCTCTGCACACCGTAGCGATACCACAAACACATCACAATAGCACGGACCACATCGTTCAATCCCGGACAGAGGCCACCGCAGGTCACTATGGCAGCGCGTGTTTTTGAAGGATCAAAATAGATACTTTTCCTCGGACCGGCCCGTTCAATAAGGCTGTTGGAATCAATGTCCAGATTCTCAATCCCCCG
>JAUVGS010000191.1 GCA_030593665.1 Chitinivibrionales bacterium
TGAATTATTTTTCTATATATAGTTTCATTCTCCAGGGAGTCGTGTAATGGGAATCACAATTAAATCAAAAAAAATTAATAACCTGCCTGTTCTTGTAATCAATGGCAGGCTTATTAATGTTGATTCAGAAAAATTCCAAAAGAAATTAGAACAGTTTTGCAAGAAAAACAATCGCACCGCGGTTGTTGACATCTCAGAGGTTAATTTTATAGATAGTTTCGGGTTAGGGACACTTGTTCAGCATCACACACAGCTTCAGAAATCAGGTGGCAAACTGTATATCCTCAATACAAAAACGGATCCCAACACTTATATACAGCGTCTTTTCGAAATGACCGGGCTAAAAAAAGTCTTTCATCTGATTGAATCATTGGAACAGATACAGTAACAGAATGCTGAAATTAGAAAGGTGAAAATTGAACTTTCTACTAATCATTTGTACCCCAAGGGCATAACTTATAGTGGAAGTAAACTTCCTGCTAATCGTTTAAACTTCCTATCTTTCGTTTCTAATTTCCAATTTCAAGCCGTGAACGGCTACGTTTTTGTTACCATATCCACAATAGTTTCCGGAACCGGAATATCCACTTTTCCCTTTAACGTCATGATTTTTTTATGAAGTCGCCGGGCTTGTACTACAAACGATTCCAGGCCGGCTTCAATCAGTTGTGGAAAAGGATCGCCATCAGTTTCAACCGATAAAAACGGGAATGTATCAAAATCATTAAACAGGGTGGCTTTCTTTTCCCAGCCGGGCATTCTCTTCTTCCCGGCAACATTCATCTCTTTCTTAAGCATAGCTTCTGCCATCCGGGAATACATACAGCCGAACGGGCCGATAGCTACCACCCCGCACGAGTCATTTACTATCTCGCGCATGCCGAGTCCAAGGGTAAGTATACATTCCCCCCTGAAATTTTCATTAAGTAAATGCCTGACCCCGCCAATGGTGTCAGCCACGTCAATCATCTCAGCGGTATACACACCTGAAGTTACAAGTATTGATTTAATACGTTTTTCCCACCATTCCTGAAGAGTGGTCACAACCCGGATCTTTACCATATCCTGAAATGACAATTTCCTCTCACCAAGGCCGTTATTAATAACATAATTGCCATAGCAGATATATTCGGCAAGCGGTGCAACACGTACCATGAATCCGTGATTTTCAAGATAGTCGACAATATTCTTTCGTGAGAATTCATCCCGGCGGACAAAAATCTCCCCGACAAGCGACACGACCGGCACATTTTCCGGATTCTTCTTTAATGGTATACGTGCCAACTGCATACTGACAAACTTCAGTAGTGAAGAAAATCGAATTGATAATTTCCCCTCAAACCAGGCTATACATTTCCTCCACGAAGCATTAGCAATACGCATGGCATAGACCGGATCACGAGCAGTAACTCTAAGCATGCTTTCAATATCACTGAACACATCGGTAAGAACGATTCCCTGCCAGGCCCGGAGTAAAACACCTGCACCCAACCCACTATAACTGTTCTCGTCCGTCACCGTGAGTAAGGCCGCATTCGGTATCTCTTTCTTTACGATGAGCTGTTCAAATGCCCGGCAATACTGCCCTAACCGGCATGGGCCGCCACCGGTCGCCATGGCAAAAACCGAGACCTTGTTTGCAGAGCTTCTCTTTTCAAGGTGGCTGATAAATGTACCGGTAGTAATGATATAGGGTAAACATTCTTTACAGGTAGTATTCTTCTTTCCTGTTAACAATTCATCTTTGGAAGGTATTGCCAATGCACGGGTATTGATTCCCTCTTTGCGTAATATGGCAGCAACCGTTTCCGATGCTTTATGGCCAAATGAAGGTATCAACACCTCTACCCGTGGATCGGTGATATGAATTTTCTCACCATCTGAGGAGTAGACATAGGGGTATGCTACCCGTGCAGCACTGAATTCAGAGGAGGTATCATCCTCCTTGTCCTGTATACCGCGATACCGGGTAATAATATCAAGTGCGGCTTCAATGCGTGTATCGATTCCCGCATCAGCAGTATGCTGATCAAGTTCAAGTGTTAATGAGGGCTTTTGCTGCATGACATTACGGAAATATCCAAGTAGGAATGAGTCGGGACCACAGGAAAAATTGGTAATATAAAAACCAAAAAGATTATCACGCTCCTTTACAAATTGTGCCGCCTTCATGATGTTCTGCCCCATAGCCCAGAACATCTTTTTATCAACAGTGTAGTCATCCACGGGCAGCATATCATGCGGAATTATAGTGTAACCACGAGAAGCGACTTTATGAGGAATTCCCATATTGCTGCTGTCGGCAAAGGCGTTATACGGCCTGCCAAAAAGAACGATTGCATAGGTATCTTTATTTTTTTCAAGTACATAGAGAGCTTTTTTTCCTATCCGGCGAAGTTCATTTCCAAACGCATTCTGTTTTTCGCAGGCATATAAATAGGCATTACGCGCCTGTTTTTCCGCGATACCCATTTTTGCAGCAATAGCCACGAATGAATTAATCGTTGTTTCATACCCCCGGTCCATACGAAGAACCGGCTGTATCATGATTGTGCCGGATTCCTCAATTTCCTTTCTGAACGTGGTTTTTAAATAATAGGGCTCTCCCTGGATAAACGGACATAATCGACTATACGTAGGTACATTCGGTACAGGTAGCTGCATTATCTGGGGTATAAACAGGTAATCACATTTCTGTTGTAACAACTGGTAAAAACTGCCGTGAGCTACCCCGACAGGCAGGCAGAAAGATGCTTCTGTTCGGGATATACCCTCCGGTTCTATACTCTCCGGAATAATGACTTTAAAACCCAGACGGGAAAAGAAATTTGAAAAAAGCGGATAGAGCGAATGAAATAGCAATGACCTGTTAAGGCCTACTGTTCGCGGTTTATGGCCGACGTCATTTTGAAGTACCGGCTGAGAAGGGCCATATTTTTCCAGCATGAGTTTCTGGCGCAGTATTACCAGATCCAACTCTTCTATATCGTCAATATATTTATCAATACGACGATTATAATATTTATCACATATCCCACCAAAGGCATAGAGTCGATTTTCAATCCTTATCCGTGATATAGAACATTTTCTATCACATTTTTCCTTACCGCCCGCACAGATAAATGTTCCTTCGGTATTCGCATTCCGTCCGGCAAGCGCATGAAGATTAAATCTTTTTTCAACAGCAGCCCCCTGTTCAATTCGTCTCTCAACCTCCAATGCGACTCCAAAAGCACCCATCAATCCAGGATCAGGCGGTACCAGTATCTCACTCTTCAGTAAAGAAGCCATTGCTATGGGAACAGCCCTGTTGTAACAAACGCCGCCCTGCATAAAAATTCTTTTTCCAACGGCACGATGCCCTTTTACACGATTTAAATAATTAAGGCATATTGAATACACTAATCCGGCCAGTATATCATTACGTGTCACGCCATGCTGGACAGCGCGTTTAATATCACTTGATATAAATGCGGCACATTGATCGGTAAAATTAGGCGGAAGTGATGCCTTTAATGCGCAGGTACCAATATCCTCCGTCATGACCCCAAGGGTTTCAAAAGCGGATTCTTCGAGAAACGAACCGGTTCCCGCACTGCATGCCTCATTCATGGCATAATCAGACGGCACCCCCGCAGTAAGAAAGGTATATTTTGCATCCTGGCCGCCGATTTCAAATATAGTATCAACCTGGTTATCATAATACTCAGCAGCCGCAGCATGCGCAATAATTTCATTAATGACATTATCAGTTAATGCATGCAGCCCGGCAATCTGCCGGCCCGAACCGGTCACCCCTACGCCGGCAACGGTTATCTCTCTATCACCGACCTGCTTAAGTAGTGATACATAGCACTTTTTTGAAGCGGCAACAGGATTGCCGTTCGTCCGAAGATAGACATCGGCAAGTATTTTTTTATCAGCTTTACGTAACAATACTGCCTTGGTTGTTGTAGAACCGACATCCAATCCAAGAATACAGACATCTCCCTGATGTATAGTTCCCCGTTCTGATTTCCCGAAAGTGACAAGATGTTCAGCTTCTGCTAATGGTGCATGAAAGGATAGGAATGACTTCGATTCAATAATCAGACGGTCAAATGAAGAGGGTAATTCCAGACAGGGATGGTCCAGCGCCCAGAGTGCGGCACCATAAGCCTCAAAGACAGAAGCACGTTCCGGAATCAGGAGCTGCATATACCGGCCCCGCAAAATGTCAACCATCGCCGTATTTAATACTCCCCCACCGATAATCGCAACGGTATCACGCGGCATATCTTTTATAAGCTCATCGACTTTATCAGCCATCATGGTACAAAGGCCGGAAACAACATTTTTAACCGGTACTCCCTTGTTCATGGCATGGGTACAGTCGCTTTTACAAAACACACTACAGCGGCCGGCTATTTTGTAAGGCGTCCCCTCGGTCGAAAGGCGCACAGCCTCATCAACACCCAATCCCATGCGGCGTACCTGCTGCTGAAAGAATTCACCTGTTCCGGAGGCACATTTATTGCCGGTATGAACCGAGACAATACCTCCTGCCTTACCAATCTTATATACGAGCTGTGTTTCACCGCCACTGCTGATTACAATGTCAGGATATGGTCCTCCACCAAACTCTTCAGCCAATGCAATATCTACAGCCTCCGGCTCAGAAATGGTGCTCAGAGCAACAGAATTCCTGAATGTCCGGCCTGTAAGGGCTATTCTATCTATTTCATACCGATCGATTCGTTCGAGATATTCAAAGAAAGCTTTTCTCGGATTCCCTTCATGATCAATACGTTCAGTGCTGACAACCGATTTTATTTCAGGGTCAGCCTGAATAATCACACATTGCATCGAAGTTGCGCCGAAACAGATACCAAGTGTCTTCATAGTAAGTTATGCTCTACGTACAAAGGAAACCTTACTGTTATAAAAGAGGTATTTATGCCTTAGTACCTTACAGATTGCTTTCTTGTTTTTTAGGTATTGGTTACAAATTTATTTGTTACAATACTTTATTCCGAATGCTTTCTTCGGTTAGAAAGGAATCTGATAAGGAACTTACTTGCGGGTTTATCCCGCGTTAGTAC
>JAUVGS010000205.1 GCA_030593665.1 Chitinivibrionales bacterium
ACCGCGCCGCCTGAGCGTACCGGTAGTATATCCGGATCTTTCGGATTGCCTTTTAAACGCTGGATCCTTTCCAGATGAACCTGCGCATATTCCTTCTCATCCGCGTAGGGATACCGCTCGAGAATATCCCGGTATAATTCCTCCGCTGTTTCCCAGTCACCGTGACGATAGTCGAGATCGTATGCCTGTTGGTAAAGTTCGATAGCGGAAGCCATTAATTTTCCTTCCGTAAAATGTAGATGAATTTTATATATAGAAAATACTACGCTTCGCATGTTAAAGTAAATTGTATTATGATTCTTGCATGATTGCTTCATAAATCTGGAATGAAGAGTATATTTGACAAAGTTATGGAAAAAAAGGTCGCATCTTATCCGGGCGTGTTTGACTGTTCAGTTATTTCCCCCGCATAATAATCTCTCCGCACCACTCAGGAGGCGGCGGATTTGTACAGAGGTTGGTGCACCGTTTCAGAAGGATTTGTACCGGGCGGTCATCGGGATTGTTTTTGGCTGCATTATGGAACGTATCCCGTGCCCCGGCCCAGTTTCTGTTAAGGTACTCCTGTATTCCCTGGTTGTAGAGATTGAGAAAGCTCATGTATTCACTGCTGAGGCTGTGCTTTTCACCGATAAGTTCATAAATCGGGATACCTTTTGTTTTACCTTTAACAACGACCACATCAATAAGACGGGCTTCAATTGCGTTTTGTGCACGTTGAAAAGTCGATTCACTTATTAACATGTCAGTGCCGTAATATTTATTCAAGCCTTCAAGCCTGCTGGCGATATTAACATTGTCGCCGACAGCAGTATAATTTAACCGTTCTTCATACCCTATATTACCGACAAGTACATCGCCGGTATGTACGCCGACACGGGTTTTCAGCGGCGGCAGGCCCTTTCTCATCCATTCCCGCGAGATACCGTAGATATACCGCTGACATTGTAATGCCGCAATACAGGCGATAGCCGCATGGCTTTCCAATGGTGCCGGCGCACCCCAAAATGCCATGATCGCATCACCGATATATTTGTCAATGGTCCCTTTGTTTTTAATGATCGTCTGGGTGACACCATGGAAATACAAGCTCAACTGTTCAACAAGTTCTTCAGATGATAACTGCTCGGAGAGTGAAGTAAAACCGACAATGTCGGAAAAATATATTGTCAGCTCGCGCTTTTCCACACCCAGGGCAGCCTCTTTATGTTGTTTCATAAGGTCGGTCACGATACCGGCAGGGACATATTTACGGAATGATTTAAGCCCGCTGCGCAGATGTTCAATAGTTTCCTGCATCTTTACCACTTCCATTATCCGGGATTTCACTGATAAGTCCTCTTCCAGATTAAGATCGCTGAGTTTTGCCATGTTTTTGACCAGCTCCATAAGCGGCCGGCTGATCAATTTTGATACATGAATACCCAGCGCAACACTGATTATACAGATAAATACGCACACTGCGATGATTAACAGCAGGCAATGTTGTTCAAAAAGTTTGTCAATAATAACCGTGGGCGCACCAGTGAAAATATCCTGCTCCAGCCTGATATCGTAATCGATTATTTTACTGATCCCGAAGCTGCAGATCAGTCCGAAAAGTACTGAGGTGAGAATGGTGATGATGACAAATAAACCGGTCAGACTGAATGTCAGGCTTATGTCTGGTTTTGAAGAATGGTGTGTGGATGCCATGGCGTTTTCCTTATTCTATTGGATAATAAGAGTGTATTTTAATTATATGCAATTTGTATAACAATGTAAATCAATAATTTACAAAAACACATACATGTTAATTAAAAAATATCGGTAACGGTCAGGGTAAAGATGCCCGTTTCGTCCGGGGGTTACGTTTTTTGTTTTTTTTTACGTTACCGATACCCAGTCACCCGATTACTGATCACTCTCTTACTCGTTTTTGCATTTGATTCTTACAAACCTTTTAAGTATATATATAGGATGAGGGAGCTTGAATCAGTAACAACGATATACGACAAACTTTAATTTTTCACTTTAATTTCTTGATGAAAGGAAATTCTTTATGGGCGGGTTTTTCGGGGTAGTCTCACGGAACGATTGTATTGTCAGCCTGTATTACGGAACTGATTATCACAGCCACCTGGGAACGCGGCGCGGCGGATTGGCAGTATCCGACACCAAGGGTTTTACACGGGTAATACACGATATTACCAATGCGCAGTTCAGGGGAAAATTTGATTCGGATATTCGCAATATGTCCGGGAAACTGGGGATCGGTGTTATCAGCGATTATGAGGACCAGCCGCTGATCATCGGGTCGCATCTGGGTACCTATGCACTGGTTACCGTGGGCAATGTCCATAACAGCGAAAACCTCATTCAGAAAGCATATCGCAAACGGTCAATCCATTTCTCTGAAATGAGCGGCAATGAAACCAACCAGACCGAATTAATAGCCACCCTTATCAACCAGGAAGAATCCTTTGCCGCAGGTATCCATAATGTGCAGGAATCGATTGAAGGGTCGTGTTCGCTGCTTATTATGACCAATGATTGCCTGTATGCAGCGCGTGACAAATTTGGCAGAACGCCCATTGTCCTGGCGGAAGGTAATAACGGGTATGCGGTAACCATGGAATCATGTGCCCTGCCGAATTTAGGATTTACCCGTATCCGTGACCTTGGGCCGGGCGAGATTGTAAGAATTACCGTGGACGGTGTTGAAACATTAAAAGCGCCGAATCCGGTCATGCAGATATGCGCTTTTTTATGGATTTATTATGGATATCCAGCTTCCAGTTATGAAGGGATTAATGTTGAGGAATCACGGTATCGGTCCGGAGTGGCCCTTGCCGAGCGAGACACGGTTGAGGTCGATTATGTCTGCGGTATTCCGGATTCAGGTATTGCACATGCTATCGGGTATGCCAATGCTAAAGGGATTCCCTATCGAAGACCGTTTGTGAAATATACGCCGACCTGGCCGCGCAGCTTCATGCCGCAGATACAGGAAACACGTGACCTGGTGGCAAAAATGAAACTCATTCCCATTAAAGAGTTGACAGCCGGGTGCCGCCTGCTCTTCTGCGATGATTCTATTGTCCGCGGGACCCAGTTGAAAGATACGCTGCAGCGCATGTATGATTACGGTGCGCGTGAAGTGCATGTGCGTCCTGCATGCCCGCCGCTCCTGTATGGGTGTAAATATTTAAACTTCTCCCGGTCTAAATCAGAATATGACCTTGCAGGACGGAAAACGGTCAGAGAGCTCGAAGGGAAAGAAGATACCGATTTAAAAGAGTACAGCGATTGCGCTTCGGCTAAATATAAGAAAATGATCGAGCGAATCGGCCAGAAACTGTCAGTCAGTACGTTACAGTACCAGAGGCTTGACGATATGGTTAAAGCAATCGGCCTTCCCAGGGAAAAACTCTGTACCTATTGCTGGGACGGGTGTGAAGGGCCTTCGCACCAGATGAGCCTGCTGTAAATTTGGGTGTACGGTTAGGGTGATGATGCCCGTTTTGTCCAAGGGTTACGTTTTTCGTCTTTTTTGTCGTTATTGATTAACAGTAATCGGTCTGCTACGCGCAAAGCCATTGATGTTGGCATGGCACTGAACTGGTAGAAAGAGAGTTTACTGCTGCCGCATGAATTTAATTATGCGCCTGAAGTGCATCATCCCGTGTTTTTTCGGTCGTGTCAATATAATTTTTACACTCTTCGCATGGATTCTGGTTGTCTATTTCGCAGATGGACATTTCATTATAGTTGTCATCTTCATGGAAAATGTCCTGATGCCTGCAGGCATAGATACCATCCAGATAGCAGTGATAAACTCCGTCAAGCATGACCCGGTATTTACCGAGACAACAGCCGATTTGATCAATTTCATCCAGAATCTTCTGACTGACAGAATTTTCATCAATCATAATAGCCCCCCAAGGAAGGAAAGAGAATGTTTGTGTATGTATTAGTGATGTTTGATGCAATCTGCATCTATGAAGGAATATACTATTTACAAAATAGTGCTTGTCAAATAAAATTAGAAACAGATCAGAAGTGGTGGTGAAAGAGTAGTCGAAAGTCAGAAAGTCTTCAAATCTAAAATCAAAGATCTAAAATTTTCCCCTCCTATCTCCACAGGGGAACACTTTAAATTTTCTCCTAGTTATTTTTTTCCACTCACCACTCACCACTCACCACAGCCTTATCACCAAGTAGGTCTCGGTCCGCCATCATATCGTTTTGCCAGGCCGACGCGGATGAGTTCTTTGCCAAGGTTAACCCCGTCAACATATACATCTGCGATAATGCGGAAATATTTCCCCCGCTTCATATTCCTGAGTTTAATCTCTTTTGCTTTTCGCAATCGATGCTGCGCGAATTTCTTAGCTTTCTGCGCGGTTTCCTGGGTGTAACCCGTAGTACCTCTGATTTCCGGCGTGTCTATTCCCGCGATGCGAATCGATATATTCTCACCGATAATTGAAGGATAGCCATCAATATTCACTTTAAACGTGTCACCGTCATACACACTGACAACATCCTGAATCGTCACACTGCCATAGGTTTCTTTCCCACCGGCAAAAACAGTGGAAAAACAGAAGGCTATTACAATGAAAATATTCTTTAATCTCAAAATATCCTCCGGATCGTGAAAATTCTTAATTGAGCTATGTGAAATAATTCCATAAATCGTTTTTACAACACCCTGTGGGGAGAAATTTTGAAGCTATATATAATAATATAGAAACTTTAGTACCTTACAGATTGCTTTCTTGTTTTTTAGGTATTGGTTACAAATTTATTTGTTACAATACTTTATTCCGAATGCTTTCTTCGGTTAGAAAGGAATCTGATAAGGAACTTA
>JAUVGS010000534.1 GCA_030593665.1 Chitinivibrionales bacterium
GACGAGGGCTGGTTCCACACGGGTGATCTCGGTCTCTTAGATGATGACGGCTATCTCACTATTAACGGCCGTAAAAAGGAACTTTTTAAAACATCCAATGGAAAATATGTATCCCCCGTTCCTATCGAACAGATGGCCAAGCAGAATGAACTTGTTGACATGGCCGCAGTAATCGCAGAGGGGAAAAAATTTGCCGGTCTGCTTCTTTTTCCTGATTTTGAAAATCTGGATAATTATCAAAAACAGCTCGGCCTGGCAGATATGTCTGAAGAGGAGTTTCTGTCCTCTCCCGAAGTCACTCACGAAATGAAAAAATTGTTAAAAAGAATTAACGCAAAACTCAATCACTGGGAGCAGATTCGGCAATACAGTATCGTTAAAGAGCCGATTTCAATTGAGACGGGGGAGTTAACACCGACCATGAAATTAAGGCGTCATATAATTGAAAAGAGGTTTAAAAAAGTCATTGATGATATGTACAACGGCCATAATAAATAAAAGGAATTACTATCGAGAATTGCAGGTGCAACAGGTAGAGTATATCGTATGTACAGATGGTGGTTAAGATACCTATGAAACCAACATGGCAGAAAACTGTTATAACAGCGGGTACGCTTCTCTTCAGTTGGGTATTCTTCCGTCCTCTGGGAAGGAAGAATTTAAAATCCGTACCGAAGCCGGTGAGCTGCTATGGTGAAGCAATCGAGCGTATTGAGAGTATGCAGAACCGGGAGAAATCGAAAGTACGCAAGGAGGGCCGCACGATTCTATTTACTCACCGGAAAAAAACAGAGTGGGTAGTCATATTGCTGCATGGGTATACAAACTGTCCGCAGCAATTCAAAGAATTGGGCAGGCGTATTTTTGAACGGGGTTGTAATGTGTTCATCCCCCGCATGCCGCATCACGGATTGCGCGATCCTTTGACAAAAGACCATGCACGATTGACCGCTGCGACATTGACAGCCTATACGGACGAAGTCATTGATTTGGCTGAGGGGCTCGGCAATAAGACAGGGGTAGTAGGAATATCAGCGGGCGGAACCATGGCCGGATGGGTCGCTCTTTCACGGAGCGATGTCCACCATTGTGTGCTTATTTCACCGGTATTCGGCTATTACGGCATACCATTCTATCTGACGAAACCGTTCATGCATGTGTTTCTGACCTTACCTAATTTTTTTGGATGGTGGGATGCCACAAAGAAAGCTACCTTATGGAGACCACGCTATGTCTATCCCCGGTATGCCATGCGGACACTAGCTGAACTGCTGCGGCTCGGGTTTGAGGTAATACGGTTGCTAAGATCCGGAGCAGCTACAACGTCGCCTGTTACCTTTATTATCAACAAAAACGACAGTGCAATCAGCAATGAAGCAAATTACCAGGTACTGCGACTCTGGCGGGAAAAGCATCCCGGGTATGTTTCCCTGTGTGAGTTTGATAAGGGACTGGAACTCGACCATGATATTGTTGATCCGGAACATGAGAAACAGAAAACTGAACTGATCTATCCGACTATTCTGGATTTTATACCTTTCACCGCTTGATAATAGGGGGTGTATTGTATAAGGAACCTGTATAATAAATAGCGAAAAAATCTAACCGGGGATAATCATATGCAGAGAACAATCAGAAAAGTTGCAGTGTTGGGGTCGGGAGTTATGGGTAGTGCTATTGCCGCTCACTTTACCAATGTCGGTATACCATGTCTTCTGCTGGATATTCCCGCTCCTGAAGGCGAGAATCCCAATGCGATTTCGCTTAAAGGGCTGAAAAATATCGGTAAGGCAAAACCCGCCGCTTTTTACTCCAAGAAATCCATTCCCCTAATAACGGTCGGTAATTTAAAAGATGATTTGCCCGCGATAGCCGACTGTGACCTGGTAGTAGAAGTGGTAATCGAGCGAATGGATATTAAGAAGGAACTGTTCGGAA
>JAUVGS010000348.1 GCA_030593665.1 Chitinivibrionales bacterium
GGGAATTGGCATAGGTACGCCCCGCATCTTTACGCGCGTCAAGGTAATTGGCCTCGAACTGCTTGCACAACACCTCTTTCGCAATATCCATTTCAGCCAGAGCGATTTTTTCTTTGAGTGACGATTGTTTTAAACACTTCTGTTAATTGGACGTTTCCAAGTAACTTTTTGTTCCAGTTTTTTTGTTTTTTTTATAACCACGGTTAGCGTATAAACTATTCTCTGCACTCAGTTTAATCACAAACGGTGAAACTCATATAAAAATAGAGGTATTCGCACACACAATACTCTCAAACTCTTTCAAAAAAAAGTTTGGAGGGGTCCGACGGCTGACATGCACCTTCACAAAAAAGTTTGGAGGGGTCTGACGGCTGACATGCACCTTCGCACAACTTTTTGACGGGGTTCGACGGTTTTTGAACCTTGTTAAGCAACTTTTGGGTGGTTATTTTGGAATAACTGTCGTTAAAAAAAAATACGGACAGAAACGAAAGGGCAATGTTTTCGCGTCATCAATAGGAATTTGAAAAAGGACTAAAATCTTATGGCGGGACTTCAAGGGAGTTTTATTTCAATAGATTCTCATGGTATCGGTGGTTAGTTGATGCATATGAAACATTGAAATCCCACAAAAAGATAAAGGAGATTGTGTTTATCACTATTACTGCTATGATAGTGGGAGTCATTGCAGTGATGATTGATGCCAATTCTCACAATGAATCAATAAACACAATGTTCATTGACCGCCTGGATCGCCTGATCCGTGCTGTGGAAATGGATTGGGGAAGGTAACCATCTTTATTATCCGACCATACTCGATACCAGCCTATCAGCAGCTCTCACACAAGAATGCCTCTGATTTTTTAAATTACTAATGTATTATGCGATATTTTCCTTCAAAAACCCTCCGGATATTAAGCGCTTAAACTTATTGACTTATATGCATGTTTCGGGTATAATTTAGACAATATTATCTAAACAACAGTAACCCTGTCCATCTCTGTAAGGAGGATTGCATGATACGGAAAATTATACCCGTAATAACCATTGCCTGGATAGCACTCTATGCACAGCAGGTTGCATTAACCGGAACCGTTACCAGATCTGATGGGCCTGCTCTCAGTGGGTTAACTGTCGTGCTGGAAAATAACGGCATACCTGAAGCTGAAACACAGACAGATGTCGCCGGGAATTATGCGTTATCAGTTAACACCGGGACCTATACCGCTTTACGGGTACGGAATCAGGGTTCTGATATTGACGGTATCCCGTCAACGATTGAACATAACGCTGTATCCAATATTGTCATAAACAAAGATACCACTGTTGATATCGCCATGCCGCAATATGTGCATATTTATGGTATTGTAAAGGATTCAGACAGCACTGCTCTGGCAAATGCGCAGCTTCAAATCAAAAAATGGGAGGGTGCTGAGATGACCCCCTGGGACACTGATATAAGCGGTTCTGACGGTTCCTATTCACTTTATCTAGCGCCGGGCGGGGTTAAAATCTGGATTACACCAGGCGGCGGCCAGGAAGTAACTATGCTTGATACCTTTACAACCGATACCCAGATCGACCTGGTGCTTCCTTCAATGCCAACGGTCTCAGGAACGGTAACCTCGTATAACGGCACGCCATTGCAGTATATCATCGTTGCTATTGAAAAGGATATGGAACAGTACGAAGCTGTTACTGATGCCTCCGGCAACTACTCAAAGACCATCAACCCGGGAACCTACCGTATCAGGTTAAGGAACGGAATGGCTATGCAGGGAACAGCACAGGGAGTACCCGCAACTATGGAGGAAACCAAAATTGAAGCAATAGCTTTACAAAAAGACACCACCCTGAACCTTAAAGCAGATTATTATCCAACAGTGCGCTGTGCTGTCACCGATGCCGGGGGTGCGGTTGCCAATGTAGGTATTACAGCCAAGCGATGGGATGGTGCGGAAATGACTCCCTGGGATTATGACACTACCGGCGCAGACGGGCTGTGCACACTCTGGGTGTATAACGGCAATAACAAACTCTGGATATTCCCCCCTGCCGGTTCAGGATTTGTTGAATCCTCATTTGAGATCGCGGTTACCAGTGACACTATACTCGCCATTGTATTAACGCAGGGAGGAACCCTTTCGGGGACAGTATCCTTTGCTGACAGCACCCCTGTCTCCGGTATCACTCTGGCACTTGAAAAGGATATGGACCAGTGGGAGACAACAACCGATATAAGCGGTGCATACTCCTTCTCTGCACAGGAGGGCACGTACCGCCTTCGGGTACGCAATCTTGGAACTTCTATCGCAGGTATTCCTTCACAACTTGAGCATACCGTGGCTGAATCCCTCTCGATAACAGGGCCCGTCACGAAAAATATTTATCTGCCGGTCTTTCCTGTTATCAGCGGTGTGGTAAAAGAGCCGAACGGTTCACCCGTGGCAAATGTTACGATTCTTGCGAAGCGGTGGGATGGGGCGGAAATAACCCCCTGGGATCAGGCGGTCTCTGATGCAAATGGCAACTACTCTGTTACCGTTGGTGCAGGGATAAATAAAGTCTGGGTAACACCGCCGGCAGGTAGTGATTATGGCGAGTTCAGTTTTATCGAAAACTTTGAGGAGAATACTACCAAGGATATCTATCTGCCCAATACGGCAAAGGGCATAACCCGCTTTCAGCCGTCAACTATAACCTGCGGCTACTCGGGTGAAGTAATGATAACAGGCATCGGCAAGGATTTCACGTCCGGGGCATTTTTCCTGCAGCTCGGTGATAGTATCACTATATCAACAGTAAATGTTGTCAGCAGTATTACCGCTTTTGTCACGATTGCTATTACTGAAGGAGCAGCTACCGGTTCACGTGATGTCGTGGTACTTTCCGGATCAGAGTATCTTATCGGCCCCAATATGCTTACAATAACGGCAAAAGCCCACGAGAAAGTCACCCTTGATGGAAACGGTGAAACTACCGAGGAGATTCTGATAAGCGACGGGACAGGCACCGAACTTTTTATCCCCCAAGGCACTGATGTTGATTTCCCGAGCGGATCTGACTCGGTTATCAGCTTCGAGTCTCCGATCCTGCAGGGGGACGATCCAAATCTTGTCGAAGGAGAATTGATGGAAATACAGAAGACGCTCGAACCCTCCGGATTGGTCTTTAACGACACGGTGTATATGACTGTGCAGTATAAGGACCAAGATGTTGAGGGTATTGACGAAACCGATCTGAAACCGTTCTTTTATGTAGATAATGCTAACGGCACCGGGACACTGGGTGATACCCTGATAGTCATTAAACAGGATACTGCGGTAAATACC
>JAUVGS010000001.1 GCA_030593665.1 Chitinivibrionales bacterium
CCTGAACCAAAGCCAGGAGAACGGTTCCATATCGAGTAAGCTGTGTTATTTTTTTCCGGCCTTCAGCACCTTCGCGCTGTAATTTGTGAAAGTATGGAAATACAGTACCGAAGAGTTGTATGATTATTGATGCACTGATATAGGGCATAATACCCAGCGCAAAAATGGTCGCCTTTTTAAAGGCACCACCCACGAACATAACAAACATTCCCAACAGGTTATTCTGCGATTCCAGATAAAATTCACCGAGCACCTTGGGATCTATACCGGGAGTCGGAATATGGCCACCAATTCTATAGATAAATATCATAAAAAGGGTAAACCCGATTTTTTTTCGTAACTCCGGAATTTTAAACATGTTAGTAAATGTATCAAGCACTGGTAACTACCTCGGCCTTTCCTTTTGCTTCTTCTATTTTTTCACGTGCCGTTTTAGAGAAAGCATGTGCTTTAACAGCGAGTCCTTTTGAAAAATCACCGTTTCCTAATATTTTTATCGGTACATCCTTTGAATGAACAAGGCCATTATCATAGAGCCATTGCGCATCAACCTCTTTTGCATCTGATTTAATGTTCTGGATATCACCAACATTTACAATCTGATAATTATTTTTAAAAATATTGGTAAATCCTCTTTTGGGAAGTCTCCGCGTGATAGGTGTCTGACCGCCTTCATAGTAAAGCTTGATGCTTGCCCCTCTTCGAGCTTTTGCACCATTATTACCGCGCCCGCTGGTTGTACCCCAGCCACTGGCATTACCCCGGCCAATACGCTTTGCCTTTTTTCTTGACCCCTTTGCCGGCTTAAGTTCATTCAATGTCAGCATACTTTTCTCCTAAACCTCTTCTACCTGAACGAGATGTTTCACCGTGTTAATCATGCCCCGAATTGCAGGTGTATCGTTATGTTCAACGGTATGCCCCAACCTTCGAAGCCCTAATGCCCTGACCGTTCGTTTCTGATTCTCTAAACGACCGATTGCACTACGGATCTGTTTCACCTTAAGTTTCTTGGCCATTATGTACAACCTCTATTACAGGCACCTTATGAAGATACTTGTCGTAATTGATTAATCTGTTCCCTGTTTTTTAATTTCTTAAGCCCTTCTACCGTCGCTTTTGCAACATTATGCGAGTTTGTCGTACCAAGGCATTTTGTCAAAATGTTACGAACTCCTGCAACCTCAAGAACGGCCCTTGCCGGTCCGCCAGCAATAACACCGGTACCGGGTGCTGCCGGTTTAAGCATAATTCTTCCCGCGCCATACCGACCAATAATAGCATGGGGTATCGTCCCCTTCACCAGGGTTACCCCTATAATATTCTTCTTTGCGTTTTCAACACCTTTTCGAATTGCCTCAGAGACATCGTTCGCTTTTCCCATACCAAGGCCGACCTGACCATTGCCATCACCAACGACAACGAGTGCATTAAAACCGAATCGACGACCACCTTTTACTACTTTTGCAACTCGATTAACCGATATTAACCTATCGGTGATCAGGTTCTCCTCTTCAGAAACTAAGATTTTTTCATTCGCCAAATTTACTGCCCCTTTCGTGGCAACTGTTAAAACTCTAATCCTTTACTGCGAGCCCCTTCAGCTAATGCTTTTACACGTCCATGATAAGGATATCCTTTACGATCAAACACCACTTTTTTAATACCCTTTTCTGTTGCTTTTTCTGCAATAAGCTCGCCAATTTTTTTTGAAACGTCCTTTTTCGATCCTTTTTTCGTTTCACTAACCCCTTTACACGCACTGGTAACCTGTACCAGAGACTGACCGGAGCTGTCATCAACAATCTGGGCCGAGATATGCCGGAGACTGCGACGTATACACAGACGTGGACATTCCGCTGTTCCAACTATCTTTTTCCGTATTCCAAAGGCACGTTTTTTTCTGTTTATAATTCTTTGTTTAGCTTGATCCATGATTCTGCATTCTCCACGTAAAACTAAATATTACTTAACGCCTGTTTTTCCAGCCTTACGAATAATGTGTTCACCCTGATAGCGAATACCTTTCCCTTTGTAAGGCTCCGGCGGACGTATCTTTCTGATTTCAGCCGCTACCTGTCCTACGATTTGCTTATTTATCCCGCTAACCACAACTTTTGCAGGCCCATCGGTTCCCAACGTGACTCCTTCACGGGACATATAAAGAATCTGATGAGAATAACCGGCTGAGATAAGAATATTAGTACCTTTCATCTCTGCTTTGTAACCGATACCTTCAATTTCAAGCACTTTCTGAAAACCGGTTGAAACACCGATGACCATATTATTAATAAGTACCCTGTAGAGTCCCCACAGTGCCCATGACTTTTTATCTTCAGAAACAGGTGTAACGGTGAGTACTTTCTCCTGATCATTTACCGAGACCTTCACTTCACCGGTCAGTTCCTGTGATAATGAACCTTTCGGCCCTTTTACGGTAATCATAGTATCACGTAACTGTACCTCAACACCATCCGGAAGCTTAACCGATTCTTTACCTATACGAGACAAAATGTAAACTCCTCTATTCTTAAAAAAAATCTACCAAACTTTACCAATTATTTCGCCACCCACATTTAATTGCCGACATTCTCTATCAGTCATTACACCCTTGGAAGTAGAAATAATACTAATCCCCATGCCATTTAACACCTTCGGCATTTCCTTCACATTGGTGTACCGTCTTCTCCCCGGGGTGCTGACTTTTTCAATACCCTGTATAGCATTTATTAATTCATCATTATATTTCAACAATATTTTAATCTCTCCCTGTAAACCATCATCAATAAAGGCATATTTAGTAATAAACTTATTCTCAAACAGAATCCGGGTAACTTCTTTCTTCAGGTTGGATGCAGGTATTGTTACCATTTTCTTCTTCGCATGTATAGCGTTGCGTATTCGTGTTAACATGTCAGCAACTTGATCAGTCAGCATTCTGTGTTCTCCTTACTCATAAATAATATCGAAACTCTACCAACTTGATTTGACGACACCGGGAATAACTCCTTCGAGCGCCATCTCTCTAAAACAGATTCTGCAAATCCCAAAACGTCTGAGATAGCCGCGTGGTCTTCCGCATCGTCTGCAACGGTTGTAAACCCGTGTTTTAAATTTAGGCTTTTTTCGTGACTTCTCTATTAATGCTTTTTTAGCCAAATGATTATCTCCTCGTCAACTATTTCTTAAACGGCATACCTATTTCTTCCAGTAAACCACGTGCGCATTCATCATTTTCTGATGTGGTGCAAATACACATGTCTAATCCTATGATACGCGATATTTTATCTCGGTCAATTTCCATAAATACAATATTTTCAGTAATTCCCATTGAATAATTACCATGGCCATCAAACGATTTTCGTGAAAGCCCTCTAAAATCGCGAATACGTGGAATTGTTATAGAAACAAGTCTGTCCATGAACTCATACATTCGATTGTGCCGTAACGTAACTTTACAGCCGACTGGCATATCCGCACGCAGTTTAAAATTTGAAATCGCCTTCTTAGCCTTGGTTATAACCGGCTGCTGTCCGGAAATATTCTTCAGGCACATGACCGCTTCATCAAGCAATTTAGCTTCCTGTATCGCTCTGCCGACACCCATATTAAGTACGATTTTTTCCAATCGAGGAATCTGCATTACATTCTTGAAAGCAAATCTCTTCTGCAATGCAGGAACGATCGCCTTTTTATAACGTTCACGCAGTCTCGGTATATTCGTTGTTTCCTTACTCAATCTACCAACTCCTTAGACTTTTTTGAGAATCTCGCTTTTCTTCCATCGTCAAGTTTTTTAATACCAAATCGTGTTGGTTTCTCTGTTTTTTCACATACCAGCATAAGATTTGAAAGATGAATGGCTGCTTCTTTTTCGAGAATACCACCCTGCTGATTCTTTTGATTTGGTTTCGTATGACGTTTTACAATATTTTTACCTTCAACAAGGGCACGTCCTTTACCAGGATATACTCTCAGAATCTTTCCAGACTGTCCCTTATGTTCACCCGAAACAATCTGTACCATATCACCTTTTTTCAAACGCAAAGCCATGCTCTATCTCTCCTGCTTATAATACCTCTGGTGCCAGCGATACGATTCGCATAAATTTTTTATCACGAAGTTCACGAGCAACAGGCCCGAAAATACGGGTACCAATCGGCTCAAATGATTCATTAATTACTACCGCTGCATTATCACTAAAACGGATCAATGTACCGTCTTTTCGACTATATTCCTTTTTCGTTCTCACAACAACCGCTTTGACAACTGATCCCTTCTTCACATTTGAATTCGGGATAGCATCTTTTACAGCAACCACAATAACATCACCAACACGTGCATATCGTCTTCGCGTACCACCCAGCACCCGTATACATTGAACTTTTTTCGCGCCTGAGTTATCAGCAATATTTAATTTAGTTTCTGTCTGTATCATGTTTTCCTCTGCCTCTATATAAATAATTGCACGTCTTATTTTGCTTTCTCAATTACTTCTGTTAAACGCCACCTCTTTATTTTTGATAACGGTCTTGTTTCCATTATTTTTACCCTGTCACCAATTGCACACTCATTTTTTTCATCATGTGCAAGATATTTCTTATTATACCTGACAATTTTACCATACTTTGCATGCGCTACCTGACGTTGCACTTTTACTGCGATTGTTTTATCCGCTTTATCACTGACAACAACACCAATTCTAGATTTCCGTCTATTTCTTTCAGACATCCTCAATCCTTTACCTTAATTATGCACTGGTGACTTTCTCACATGCATGCTCATTGATAATGGTCTTTGCACGAGCTATATCACGTTTAACAATTCTCATTCGAAGCGGGTTACTCAATTGGCCCATTTTTGCCTGAAACCGCAGATTAAACAGTTCCTCTTCCATCTCAGACTGTTTTCCCTTTACTTCATCTATTGATAATTCCCTCAATTCACTAGCTTTCATACGATACACTTCCTGTTCCCTAGACTTGGACAAACTTTGTTGGTATCGGAAGTTTCTGAGCTGCCAGCCGCATAGCCTCTTTCGCTACATCAGCGCTTACTCCCGACATTTCAAACATCACCGTACCTGGCCGCACCACGGCAACCCATCCTTCCGGTGCGCCTTTACCTTTACCCATACGTGACTCTGCAGGATGCTTGGTATACGGTTTATTCGGAAAAATTCTGATCCACACCTTGCCACCACGTTTAATAAATCGTGTCATAGCTACACGCGCAGCCTCAATCTGCCTGCTATCAAGCCATGCTGCCTTTACGGCCTGTATACCATATTCACCGAACGAGAGGGTATTGCATCGTGTTGCCAGTCCCCTTCTTCTGCCACGTTGTGTTTTACGCCATTTTACCCTTTTGGGTGCAAGCATCGTCTAATCCCCTTTTTCCTAAATCTCTTTACTTCTCGCAGTTGCATTTTCTTTTGTACTGATTACTTCACCTTTACAAATCCAGACCTTCACGCCAACACACCCATAGGTAGTATGAGAAGTAGCCGTTGCATAATCAATATCGGCACGTAAGGTATGTAATGGGATTCTTCCTTCCTTATACGTCTCCGCACGCGCTATCTCAGCACCATTAAGACGGCCACCGATACTGATTTTAATTCCTTCAGCACCCATACGGGTTGCTGTGGATATAGCTTTTTTAATCGCCTTTTTATATGAAACCCTTTTCTGGACCTGCCGAGCAATGTTATCAGCAACTAATTGTGAGTCCATCTCCGGTTTTTTAACTTCCTTGATATTGATATGAATCTCTTTCTGCGTTAAATGCTGGAGTTCAGCTTTTAATTTCTCAACTTCTTCACCCTTTTTGCCAATCACAATTCCCGGACGGGAGGTATTTATTGTAACGGTAATCTTCCGTGCGGTGCGGTCGATATTCAACGTTGATATACCACCATGTTCCAGACGTTTTTTCAGATAGTTCCGTATTAAATGATCTTCATAGAGATAATCAGCAAAATTCTCTCTTGCAAACCAGTTTGAAATCCAGGTTTTTGTTATCCCTAAACGCAATCCTATCGGATTAACTTTCTGTCCCAAACCTATCCTCCTCTAATTAGACACCGTAACAGAAACATGACACACCCGCTTTAATATTCTTCCCGCTCTTCCCTGAGCACGTGCCCGAAACCTTTTTGACACAGGACCTGCATTAACAAAGATTTCCTTTACCCGCAGTTCGTCAACATCAACAGTTATATCCGTGTTCTTACTCTGCATATTGGCAACCGCAGATTTTATCAGTTTTGAAATATCATCCGCAACACTCTTGCTGATACTAAACTCAAGAAGACTCAGTGCATCACCGACCATCTTGCCCCGTATTTCATCTGCCACCAACCGTGCTTTACGCGGGGTTGCTTTTATATATTTAGCTATTGCTTGTGCTTCCACGTACAATTCCTCCTACATTATCTAGCGCTTTGCCGTCTTATCACTTTTTCCACCACTGTGTCCACGAAATGTTCTCGTCGGTGCGAATTCACCCAATTTGTGTCCAACCATATTTTCGGAAACGTATACGGGGATAAATCTATTCCCACTATGGACAGAGATCGTCAACCCAACAAACTCGGGAAGTACTGTCGAACGTCGTGACCATGTTTTAATAACCTTTTTCTGTCCAGACTTGTTCATGTCAGTAACTTTTTTCAACAGATGATCATCAATAAAAGGACCTTTTTTTATTGAACGAGCCATGTTCTTTCCTTTATATTACAAGTTGTTATTTCTTGCCTCTACGTTTGACGATATATTTATTTGACGCTTTATTTTTCTTCCTGGTTTTCAATCCCTTTGCCTTTTGCCCCCACGGTGAGACCGGATGTCCGCCACCGGATGTTTTACCTTCTCCACCACCCATAGGATGATCAACCGGATTCATCGCAACACCACGGACATGGGGTCGCCTTCCCAGCCAGCGTTTTCTTCCTGCGGATCCGATAACAACGCCCATATGCTCAGAGTTACTAACCTGGCCGATCGTTGCGTAACAGGTTTCACGAAAATTTCTTACTTCGCCTGAAGGAAGTTTTACCTGCACCATCTTTCCCTCTTTTGCAACAACCTCTGCATATGATCCTGCGGTTCTGGCAAGCTGTCCGCCTTTACCTTCACGCATTTCAATGTTATGCACCATAGTGCCGAGAGGAACATTTTTTAGAAGAATGCAATTTCCTTCAACCGGCTCACAATCCTCGCCGGATAAAATTGTCATACCGACTTTCATATTCTCTGTTGAAAGAATATACCGGCGTTCACCATCTGCATATTTAATTAATGCGATAGTACAGGTTCTATTAGGATCATACTCAATAGTCTCAACGGTGCCGTTTATACCGTGCTTTCTCCGTTTAAAATCGATAATCCGATAATGCCGTTTATGACCGCCGCCACGATGCCGAACCATTATCTTACCGGTGTTGTTGCGGCCGCTGCTGCGTTTTTTCGATACCAACAACGGTTTGTACGGTTTATCAGTTGTCACCTGTTCAAAGGTATTTGTTGTTTTATACCGTAAGGTTGGTGTTGTCGGTGCATATGATTTTATTGCCATAATACTATCTCTTTATTTTCCTTACCCACATGATATGCGTATTAAACTTCTCCGAATTTATCTATCGATTGTCCCTCTTCCAATGTAATAATAGCCTTTTTCCAGTTTGGACGATAGCCGCTGAACCGTCCCATTCTCTTCTTCTTTCCTTTTACTACCATAGTATTGACCTTTTCAACGGTAACGTTGAAAAGATGTTCAACTGCCCTTTTAATCTCAGTCTTATTTGATTTTACCGCCACTTCAAATACATACTTGTTCTGTTCACGAAGCAAGGTATTCTTTTCTGTAATTGAAGGTGATCGTATAATAGAATGATATATACTCACTTTTTAACTACCTCTTTTACTGTTTCAATTAGATTTTCCGAGCTAAAAACAATATTTTCATTACTCAGGACATCATACGTATTAATCTCTTTTACCGGCCTGACTTGCATGTTTTTAATATTACGGCCGGATAAAAATATATTCCTGTCACCCTCAGCGATAATTAAAAGATTTTTTTTATTAGAGATAGCCATTTCACTCAATAAGGCGTTGACCTGTCTGGTCTTTGGTTCAGCAAGTTCCATCTGCTCAACAACCATTATTTTTTCATCTCTTGCGCGTGATGTTAAAGCAGAACATAATGCTGCCCGCCTGATTTTCTTCGGGATCGTACTACCGTAATTCCTTGGAACTGCACCAAATGCTTTCCCTCCCCGAACCCAGATTGGAGAAGTGTTTGAACCGGCACGTGCACGACCTGTCCCCTTCTGCCGAAACGGTTTTGCGCCGCCGCCGCTGACCTCGGTACGTTTCTTGGTCTTTGCAGTTCCCTGCCGCTGATTATTCAGATAGGCAGTGACTACCGAATGCATCAGTACGTCGTTTATTTCCACATCAAAAACTTCCGATGGCAACTCTAGGGTGCCCTTTTCTTTTCCTTCTTGCGTGAAAACCTTTGCTTTCATGTTTTTATATTCCTATTATGGTATGCCTTGTACCCATATATTATGTACATTAATTAATTGTATTTATCTTTTATGTTTATTCTTCCTTAATATAACAACACCTTTTTTCCCGCCAGGAACCCCTCCCTTCAGATAGATAAGACCAGCTTCCTTATCTAAACCAACGACTTCAATCCCCTTAACAGTTACCTGTTCATTACCATGTTGTCCTGCCATTTTTACCCCTGGAAATACACGCGCCGGATAGGTACCCGCACCGAGTGATCCGCGGGCTCTTTTATTCATATTACCATGAGTCATGCGGCCAATACGGAATCCATATCGTTTCACTGTGCCGGTGAATCCACGTCCCTTTGATGTGCTAATTACATCAATATACTTTACATCATCAAAAAGCTCTACGCCCACTCGCTGTCCGCACTCGACCTGCTCCTCCGCTGAATCCAGCATAAATTCCCTGGTCACTTTTGTCGGATCGGATTTATGCTTTTTAAAATGCCCAAGCAACGGCTTCTTCACCCGCTTCTCTGAACAGGCATCAAATCCGAGTTGTACAGCACTGTACCCGTCATGTTTAACGGTCTTTATCTGCTGCACGATATTGGTTCCCGTCTGAACAATAGTTACCGCAATCGCCTCACCCGAATCTTCGCTAAAAATCCGTGTCATGCCTACTTTTTTACCAATCATTCCCTGCATAATTATATTTCCATTCTCAATTTAATACGTTATTACCGGCACTCAAAGCATCCATACAACCGTACACTTTACCAGTTGTCAACATTACACTTTTATTTCAACATCTACACCAGCCGGTAAATCCAGCTTCATCAGAGAATCAACTGTCTGTGGCGTTGATTCAAGAATATCGATCAACCGTTTATGAATACGTGTTTCAAACTGTTCACGCGATTTCTTGTTCACGTGCGGTGATCTGAGTATCGTATAGATACTTTTTTCTGTCGGCAGCGGAATCGGCCCTGAAATACGTGCGCCGGTTCCCTTTGCTGTCCGGACAATATCTGATGCAGATTTGTCAAGAATGTTATGGTCGAATGATTTCAACCGGATTCTGATTTTTTCTCCTGGCAAAATACTCTCCTTAGTTATTCAATAATATCAGTGACAACACCGGCACCAACCGTGCGGCCACCCTCACGAATTGCAAAACGAAGCTCTTTCTCCATCGCTATCGGCGCTATCAACTCGACTGATAAATTCGCATTATCTCCCGGCATGATCATCTCCACACCTTCCGAAAGCTGGATCGAACCCGTTATATCGGTCGTACGAAAATAGAACTGAGGACGATACCCATTAAAAAACGGCGTATGACGACCGCCCTCTTCCTTACTTAACACATACACCTCTGCCTTGAAATTCCTATGAGGAGTGATAGAACCGGGTTTCGCCAATACCATCCCACGCTCTACCGAAGTCTTATCGATCCCCCGAAGAAGACAGCCTACGTTATCTCCTGCCTGCCCCTCATCCAGAAGCTTACGGAACATCTCTACACCGGTCACTACCGTCTTCTGCGTATCATGGATACCCACGATCTCGACATCTCCTCCTACCTTCACAATTCCACGCTCTATACGGCCTGTCGCTACTGTCCCACGACCCGTTATGCTGAATATATCCTCTATCGGCATTAAAAAAGGCTTGTCAACATCACGCGTCGGCTCCGGTATATAGGTATCTATCGCCTCAAGTAATTTATCAATCGAACCTACTCCCATATCACCTTCTTCACCCTCGAGAGCTTTCAACGCAGACCCATTGATTATTGGAATGTCATCACCCGGAAATTCATACTTCGTTAATAATTCCCGGACCTCCAGCTCAACAAGCTCCAACAACTCAGGGTCATCTACCATATCAACCTTGTTCATATAAACCACGATATACGGTACACCTACCTGACGGGCTAACAGTATGTGCTCTCGGGTCTGGGGCATCGGGCCATCAGCCGCACTCACCACCATAATCGCTCCGTCCATCTGGGCTGCACCGGTCACCATGTTCTTGATATAGTCGGCATGTCCCGGACAGTCAACGTGCGCATAGTGCCGATTCTCTGTCTCATACTCCACGTGCGCGGTCGCTATCGTTATACCACGCTCCCGTTCTTCCGGCGCGTTATCGATCTCATCAAACTTTGTGAACGTCGCAAACCCTTTCGGCGCCTGACGAAGGGTTATCGCTGCTGTCAAAGTCGTCTTCCCATGATCAACATGACCTATCGTTCCCACATTCACATGTGGCTTCGAGCGATTAAACTTCTCCTTTGCCATAAAACAGACCCCTTGATAAATGGTACTAAATTTTTATGTTTATATTTTTTATCAATTCCGAAAAAAGCCCAAAATGGGACTCGAACCCATGAACCTCTTCCTTACCAAGGAAGTGCTCTACCTGCTGAGCTATTTGGGCACAAAGAGCGGGCGATGAGACTCGAACCCACAACAACCACCTTGGAAGGGTGGAGCTCTACCATTGAGCTACGCCCGCAATAAAATAAAAATGGGCAGGGGTGGTTTTGAACCACCGTAGGCGTAAGCCAATGGATTTACAGTCCATCCCCTTTAACCACTCGGGCACCTACCCAAAAAATTTAAGACCGAACAAAACCGGTCATTTAGCCACTGGAGCCGATGGAGGGACTCAAACCCCCGACCGTTCGATTACAAGTCGAATGCTCTATCAGCTGAGCTACATCGGCAATTTATCGAAAAAAGTTGAAAAATATTCCGCTTAATATAATAATTGCTTTAATAAAGATGTCAAAATAAAAATAATATCATAAAGTTACCCGTTTTCAGAATGTTACGTATTGCCGATTAATTCCCTTTAGAAATCTTATCAATGATCCCATATTTTTTTGCATCATTAGCAGACATGAAATAATCACGATCGGTATCGGATTCAATATCACTGAGTGTTTTACCGGTATGTTGTGCGAGAATTTCATTTAATTTCTGCCGTATACGAAGCATTTCTTCAGCTTGAATCTGTATATCTGATGCCGGGCCATACATATTACCTGCAATAAGCGGTTGATGAATCATAACCCGCGCATTTTCCCAGGCATACCGCTTACCCTTAGTACCCGAACAGAGGAGCACGGCCCCCATACTCGCGGCCTGCCCCATGCACACGGTACTGATATCCGACTTCGTATAGCACATCGCGTCATAAATTGCCAAACCCGACGAAATGGCACCACCCGGACTGTTTATATAAATAGCAATATCTTTCTTTTCTAAACTATCAAAATAGAGAATCTTCTGTACAACCGATTTTGCAACCTCATCATTTATTTCACTCCATAGGAAGATTTCCCTTCTTTCGAGCATACGTTCTTCAATTTCTCTACCGACAAATGCCCTTTTCATCTGCTCTACAAAATCATTTTCATTCTTCTCTTTTGCCATAATAACTCCTTTGGAGGAAATTATTTCCATTAAGACTCTATTCTAAACGATACATTTATGCTTCTACAATACATTCTGTTGTACCATCGGGAAGATCGTTTACCGTAACTCCCAAAGTTCCCAATTCATCTCGCACCTGATCTGCCCGGGTATAATCCTTTTCTTTACGTGCCTGTTTACGTGCAGAAACCAGTGCTGTGATCCTTTCAATTATCTCATTCGATAATTCCTCTGATGAGATAACACGGACACCGGACTCTTGCGCCGACTCAGCATGCACAATAATCTTTTCGGGTTCTCCTGAGAAAAGGTTGAGAGCCAGAACGGTATCAGCCAGTTCCAATGCTTTCTTTTTATTGCCGGCCGAATATTCTTTATTTCGTAAAATATCCCATACCGCTGCAAGGGCTTTAGGCATATTCAGATCATCATAGAGTGCTGCCCAGAATGGCTCCAATATTGCCGTACCAGCGGTCGATTCGGTTTCCATTTCTTTTGATGCAGTCTCCCTTATTACAAGACTTCTAAGATTCTTCAAACTATTTACCGCATTCTTGATACTCTCCCATGAGAAATTCAATTGAGACCGGTAATGCCCGGTAAAACAGAATAATCGGTAGGCAAGAGGGTCTATTTTTCTCTCTTTCATTGAATCAAGTGTAATAAATCCTCCTTTAGACTTAGCCATCTTCCCTTTGTCAAAAACAAGGAATTCTCCATGCACCCAGTAGCGGACAAACTTTTCACATGTTGCCGCTTCAACCTGAGCAATTTCATTGGTGTGATGAATGCGGATATGATCAGTGCCGCCGCAATGAATATCAACAGGCTGCGGAAGATATTTCAGGGACATGGCACTACATTCAATATGCCATCCTGGAAAACCGGTACCCCAGGGGCTGTCCCACTCCATCTGCCTCCTTGCATCCTTAGGGGAGAACTTCCATAAAGCAAAATCAGTTGGATTTTTTTTGTCGCCCATATCCACGCGAGAGCCTGCACGAAGCGAATCAGGGTCAAGCCGTGCGAAATCACAATAAGCAGGAAACTTGGTTGTATCAAAGTAAATGCCGTCATCTGTCCGGTAGGTAACGCCGTTTTCCTCCAACTGCTTCACCAGATCTATCATTTCACTTATATGTTCTGTTGCTTTAGGCCAGATATCTGCATCGAGGATATTAAGATCACGGATATTCTCCATGAATTTTTGAGTATAAAACTCCGCAATCTCCCAAACCGATTTTCCTTCCCGCAAAGACCCCTTCTCCATTTTATCCTCGCCGGTATCCGCGTCGGAGGTAAGGTGTCCAACATCAGTAATGTTTGCCACATGCTTGACATTATAGCCAAGGGACTGCAAAGTTCTCTTTAGAACATCCTCAAAAATATAGGTTCGTAAGTTGCCAATATGAGCAAAGTTATACACTGTCGGGCCGCAGCAATACATGCCCACTTCCTGCCGTACAGGTTTAAAGAATTCTTTTTTGCGAGAGAGCGTATTGTAGATTACCAGATTCTTTTCCATGCTTTTAAAACTCCAAAATAACTTTGCTGTTACCTTTTATGACGGTCCCGACAACAAGAGGCTTAAATTCTTTCAATTCTCTGGCTTTGACGACTTCCTGCGTATTTGACGCATCAACAATTAGCACCATACCGACTCCCATATTGAATGTCCGGTACATTTCATCATTCTCAACATTGCCGGTATCCTGCAGAAAAGAAAATATCGCTTCAGGTTTCCAGGTTTTTGTATCTATAACCGCATCACAGCCTCTGGGGAGAATACGGTCAACATTCTCCTGAAAACCACCTCCTGTTATATGCGCACACCCTTTAATCAGTTTTTTTTCCATTAATGAAAGTAAAGGACTATAGGCGATATGTGGTTTCAGTAATTCCTGTCCAAAAGTTTTTCCTGTCCCGGGAAAGGTATCACTGTATTTCTTTTGAGCAACTTCAGTGACAATCTTTCTGGCAAGGCTGTACCCATTTGTATGCAGGCCGTTTGAACGAAGACCGATAATTGCATCACCCACGCAGATAGTACTGCCATCAATAATATTTTTTTCATCGACAATACCGACGATGGTGCCCGCGATATCATACTCACCACTGTTGTAAACCCCCGGCATCTCTGCAGTTTCGCCGCCGATTAGGACGCAACCTGTTTTTTTACAGGCCCGGGTCAGTCCCTTCATAAACTGTTCCGTCACTTTGGGAGAAAGAACACCCGTTCCGATATAGTCAAGAAAGTAGAGCGGCTGAGCGCCTAACACGAGTATATCATCTACACAATGATTAACAATATCCTCGCCGACAGTTTCATGAATGCCTGTTTCAAAGGCAATTTTCAATTTAGTCCCTACCCCATCAATTGAGGAAACCAGTATTGGCCTATCATATTCTTTAAGCATTGAAACGTCAAAGAGGCCGCTAAAATGGCCAAATTTCCCTATAACATTCTTTGTATAGGTCGATTTAACCAGCTTCCCGATTCTTTTCTTGGTCTCCGCCCATGCTGAAAGATCAACACCGGCATCTGCATAGGTAAGAGGTTCTGGCATAGTTCAATTTCCTGCTTGTATGAATTTTTTCGGGGTATTAAAATACCATATCTTATAGTGAAAGCGCTACCAAAATATCTTCGGGTGAATTATAAATCAAGCAGTTCTCATACAGAGTTATGTATGTACATTTTATACTATAAATGGTGGGAAAAAAAGATAATCGTTCAACTGTGAACGGTCACCAAAAAAAATATCGCATATAAATCATTACTCAATCAGCTTTAAAAACCTTGATGGCTTTAAGTTAATTCTTCTCCTATTAATCACTTTCGTTTTTATTGAGAGCAAAAACAGAAACCTTTCGGCTCTGGTCACTCCTACATAAAAAAGTCGTTTCTCCTCATCAAAATCACACTGCGGAGCTGCTTTCTTTCGTGTAAAAAGTATCCGTTTTAACAGATCTGCCCATGACCGGATCTTCTGTGACCTTTTTAACGGATAATGCGGGAAAACACTCTCTTCCAAATCACAGAGGAATACTACAGGAAACTCAAGTCCTTTACTTCCATGGATGGTTATACATTTCGGCTTGGAACTTGTTGAAGGCAGGCGATTCTCAATCTGACTCTGCACAAATTCCAGGCTTTCATTGAGCCCGAAAAGCAGTGCCATATCTGAAAAAGCAATACCTTCTTTTTCCTCAATACTTATACCGATATCAATGATCCATTGTACCAACTCAGTCGTGTTGGAAAAATATTTTTTTAAAGGTCTTGGAAATCTTTCCTTTCCGTCAGAACTAAATTTCCCTGAAACAAGTACCTTTCGATACAGAACCGGCTTATCGTAAAAAATCCTGTTCGCAGCCTTTAATACTTCCGGTGTACTGCGATAATTTGTCTCCAGTTTGATAATATCCGCACCTGGGAAATGATCCCCGAAATGCATAATTGGACCAATGTCAGCCCCTCTGAATCCATAAATGGCCTGATCATCATCACCGACTACAAACAGCCTGTTTTCCGGGGAGAGAAAATGCTTCAACATAGTTACCTGTAAGGGATTGGTATCCTGAAACTCATCCACAAGGATAGAGTTAAATTTGTGAGTATAAAAAGATGCGACATCGGGATATTCTGAAAATAACTGTAAAGTTCCCTGGATCATATCAGAGAATTCCCAGCAATTACGTTCTCGTTTACTTTCCGCAAGACGTTTGGCGAGTTTTGACAGAATATTCAGCGCCTCTTCGGAAAGATGATTATTTTTCTGAGGATGTACCACCTGTCTTGAGAGTAAATCATCCAGATCGGTAATAGTTACCTGCAACGCACGTCGCTGCTCAAACGTTGAAATTTGTGATAGTAATGTCAGGCGGTCACGAACGGATAATAACGCAGGTTTTTTTGAAAACCCAAGCCTTTTATAATTTGGCAGGCCGTCAATACTCTCTTTTAGTATGTGCAGGCCACATCCATGAAATGTGGTAATCATCGGCAATGGTTTATTCCTTGAAATTCCCGGGAGTGACATCAGCCGTTTCTGCATCTCTTCAGCAGCTTTGCGGGTAAATGTAAGTGCAAGGATACGGTCCTGGTCACAATGTGATACCGCACAATAAGCGACACGCCGTATCAGGACTGCAGTTTTTCCACATCCGGCACCAGCTAATATAAGGGTGTGGTTAGTAAAGGGATGAGTTACCGCTTCCTTTTGCCGGTCGTTTAATCCGTCAATAAGATTTTCTATTATTGATTGGCTGCCGGCAGAGGATTTCATTGTTTATAAAATGATAATTTAAAAATGTTCTTTTCTTATTTACTGACAACTTTTTCCCACTTTAAGAACTTCTCTGTTTTCTGTCCGGATTCAAAATCCAGTTCAATAAACGGACTTTTACGGGTTGCCACTATAATGTCTTTTCTTTTGGTGTACTGTTGTTTATTAAAAATAAAACGATTTACAAATAATCCATCACCTTTGAAGAGAAGGACCTCTGCAAACGAATCACAATCAACTCGTATTACGATATCACCCGATTCTTGTATCGTAATAATCCGTGCACAAACTACTTCAACACCGGGCGGGTAATTGAATGTCCTGATCATTCCTTTGGGGCCGCTGAGAGCGATAGAATAGGGGCAGCCAACGGTTGAAACATCAGCCAGGGAGTCTTTAATTGCTTTGATTCCTTCCGGTAAGGCACCCCGGCTTCTTGCGAGCTTTTTATTAACATCACGATATATTAATCGTGAAATACGGACAAGGTACTCATCCTTTGTCAGATGACGCGCCTGTGCAGTTATACGTTTTCCTTTATCATTTATAACGGATACATTCGGAATCGTCTTGCCAATCGGAAGCTTTGTATTGCATGAAAGATTAACCGGCTTATAGGTGATGCTTTTTTCAACATCGATAAGATGGGCGAGGTCAGGAGTTGTGGGCACCGGTCTATATGTATAATAACTTCGTTTCCAGACTTTTATATGCTTTTTCACATAATGAATAATGCCATAATACATAGTGCCTCTTTTATCTACTGAGGGCTGAAAAACAAACTGCTCCACTTTTTTCACCGTATAATAGGTTTCTTCATCCTCACCTATGATTGCATCACGATTTGTCTGTTTCAGGAGTCCATCGGCATACAGGATATTACCCGCAGCGTCACAGATAAAAAATGTCTGAGGATATTCTTTTTCAATGTTACCCACATTGGCCTGTACACCGGTATAATACCAGTTATTATCCCGCCTGAAAATCTGGACAGGATTAACCAACTGCTGATTTCGTTTTCCAGTTCCTTCACGAATCCCCGGAAAAAAAGAGTGATATTTCCCCTCACGCTCATTAATAAGTGGTGAGGAGAACGAATAAAACTTATCCAGCGACCACCACTTACCACCTTTTGTCAACGAGCTGTATCCAACCAGGCAGGGCATCGCAAAATAGAGGGCGGCCATATCGTCAGTGATCGTGTTATGAGCCAGATTAAATAAATGTCCATTCTCCAGTTCCGAATAATAATTATAATACTTCTCCTTAAGCGGCTTCACACGATTCTTATACAAGGTCTTCTCATAAATAGTCACCGGGAATTCATTTTTTTTCACTTTCCGGCAATACAGAATTGTTGAAGGGTCTAACGGAAATACCAGTTTCACTCTTCGGGGATCATCATGGGATAATCCTTTGTTTTTCTGAAAAACCGTGTGAGAATCAACTATCGCGCCTTTTTGATTATAGAGAAGATACCCATTCTCAGAATAAAAAAGTAATGCGTTGTCTTTCATCACCACCGGTCCGGATAACGTTTTTCTGATCCGGCCTGGTTCATGACAAACAAAGATGCTCTTTAACTTCGTATCGCCAATAAGAGGTATTCTAAATAATAAAGTATCGCATGCTCGTTGAGCGTATGCAGATGAGAGTATGGAAATGATAACAAGGCTTACTGTACCAAGTATTGCCTTCTTAAACATACTACCGTATCTCCTCTTCCATTGCAGATCCAGTGATTGCAATTACCTTCTATAATGTTATTGAATGCACTTTAAAAAGTCTGCCTACCGTATTAAAAGTACGTTTCAGCGCAGTAGAGGTACAAAATTTGGTGCCTCTACTGCCATTTTAAATACCGTTTTCCCTTGTTGCAAAGTTTTTAGAGTGCACTCATAATTGCATCTATATAAAGATAATTTGCCCTTATCGCGGGGAGACAAATTTTTTTTTCGGTGCTTTTTTTATATAAATCCCGATATTCCGATCATATCCCTTATTACTTACAATTCCAATTAAATATGTATTTACCGTATATTTTCTTTTTCCTCGCCATTACGAAAACTATTTTTGATTATAAGAGAAAAGTATCCATTCACTAAACCGGTACAATAAAACTCATGGAAAAAAAATTTGTCAGAAAGCCCGTTAAAAATTTCTTTATCAAGAAAGACCTTCAAATACGTCTCATTAAAAAAATTGTCCTGGCTGTATTAATTGCCACTGTCGTATGTGTGGCAATTCTCCTGCTTACCTTTCTTGTAAAGTATAAAAGTACTGTTTTCTATCGTGTTACATTTGATCTCGGCGCTCAAATCGGAAACAGGGAGAGTATTGTGGGTCTCATTTTTCCGAGTCTGCTGATTGCCAGTATCATCAACCTTTGCATTGGTATCTGTATCGGTTTATATGCGTCTCGAAAATATGCAGTCCCAATTTTCAAGCTCGAGCAGTGGGTCCATCTGTTGCGTGATGGTAAATTAACTGCTCAATTACGATTCAGGGAAAAAGAAGAGATGCGGGAATTGTGTAATAGCTGCAATCAGCTTTCAGAAGAATTGCAGATTCAATTTGAGCAGATCGAAACGGGTATTCAGGAACTGAAAAAAAATCCTTCAAATACACAACCACTGGATAAAATCCAGAATATGCTGAATAACATGGAGTTTAAATCCGAAGCTATTGAGGTGCATACCAGTTACCTGCATGCTGACCAGATTCCGAAGGAAGATAAATAATTTCTTTTTGATTTCTCCTTATAGAGAGACGCCCACCCTATTTGGGTTAATTGATTAAACCTGCCACTTCATCCGCAATCGCGAGGCATGCAGTAAGGCCGGGGGATTCTATCCCGATAAGGTTTATTAATTCGGGAAGCCCCCTATCACTCTCTTCAGTTATGACAAAATCACGAAATGATTCTCCCTCTTTCTGTAACTTCGACCGGATACCGGCCATGTCAGGCGCAAGGTCATCAAACTCAATAAAAGGGAGAAACCGGCGGGCACTTTGATAAAACTCTTCCTGGTGATCCGGATTGACATCATAGTCAATGGAATCAACGTAAAAGGCATTGGGACCAAGCTTCAGGCTACCATTAAGATCCGCTATTTCATGGACACCAAGACTGATTGCTGTCGGAGCCGGATAGATAAGGTGGTTCAATTTCCCCTTATGTCTGTTTAAAACACTAAAATATTCTCCCTTGCAGGGATGGATACGATATCCTGCCGCATCAATATCAATTCCCGCTGATTCGGCTATCGCATCAGATGAGAGCCCTGCTGCATTGATCAATATTTCTGACTGCAGATGCATCATCTCATTATCGGC
>JAUVGS010000356.1 GCA_030593665.1 Chitinivibrionales bacterium
CATATTTCAACAATCAACCCGCACCTTCTCTTATTTTGGATTCCTCATAAAAAATACTGGTATGCTTTAATCCATTTCATGGTAATAAATTGTGGCATAGATTTATAGGCACTTCACAAAGGGGCTGTGAATGGTTACGAAAATTGAAGCTTATGATATCCTGCAGAAAAATGCTTTTCTTCGAATGCTGTGATAATTCTTCCTGCAAGATCAACAATATCTACCATTACTTTCTGCGGTTTTTGCAATAGAAAAGAAATAGATACGACTCCGCCTTGATTGTTAACCATTATACTGTTTTCTAAATAGGATTTCTTTTTTAACTGATGACCTATCGACACAGCCAACGAATCCAGAACATATATCCCTTCTGTAGTTCCGGCATATAATCCACAATCTGGAAATCCTGTCGAGCCGGGGGCAAGTACCAGACAATTTGGTACGGTTGGCAGATCGCCAAGCTCTCTCCATCTGTCATTAACTCTCAGAAACACTCCGCTGTTCACCGCGACACACAGCATCTGACTCATCAACATGGTCGGTATAGTGATCATATCGTTTACCGTTTCATTATTCGGTGAGGGGAAATTGCCCCAGGGTAAAGAATCATACGGATCGGCGAAATGGAATATACCCGATTCTTTTGCACCGATATAGAGCTGTGTGCCTTCCGTTTCTGTAAACATCTCTGTAATCGCGGTAACGGCAAGTGGCCGTAACGTGGACAGGGTATCACTCTGCTCGTTTTTCTGAAAAACAAGACTGGCCGGTACCCGGGAATTCCGCTCCAGGTCATACCCGCCCACATAGAGCCTCTTGTCCCTGCTGAACATATGCAACGCAGCGCACAATGGTTTTACATCACCGAAACAATTCAGCGGCAGGACCATCTCTTTCTGAAAACCAATGGTCCCGGTGCTCATACTCATTTTTTGTATATTATTTTGGTGACCCAGAAAAAGCTTGCCACTGGTAACCGCTGACTGTGTATTTAATTTCTGAGGAAACGGCAGCAGTTGACTCCGTCGAAACGCCCAATACGGTTCGCCATCTATAATATCCTCACCTAAAAATACACCGTCCGAATCGGAACCATCCCCGGCAAGGGCTACGGCAAAACCGTTCTTGGCAATAACCAGGTCATTACCCGGTATCGTATCCCGGATCAATCGAATCTCTTTCTTCCCTTTAAAAAAGAATCCCTTGTCAGTCCCGGTTAAAAAGTAGGTTTTACTACCTGTACCTTGAACGAGTAAACAGTTTACACTGAGTGAATCCAGGCCAACTAACTGCCATTCAACTGTCGCATGCAGGTGGCCGGTTAAAAGGAAGAGTAGTACATACAGAAAGAATGTTTGCGTATGCCCCCTGTGCATAAATACCTCCTGCAGATTGTTAAAGAGTGTTACTATCTATTTATTAATTTATTTCATAAGTAGCAGATCGATTTTTATTATTTAGTAAAAACGATATTCATGTCGTAAATGGTATTCCCAACTATCATTTTTACTATATACGCACCACTGCTTAAATAATGATTACGACCGTTTCTCAACGGTATTGCAAGTGTGTTTCTCCCGGCTGCATAGTATCTGCCTGCCAACTTTTCGACAGTTCTACCTGACACATCCAGGATATCAACTGCTATTCTTTCCGGTTTTGTTATTGAAAAGGAGAGGTGTATTAAACCATTCGTATTATCATGGGTAACATAAATACTATTCCCGGACAGGAATTTTTCGTTTTTCTTTACTGCAACACTTGACGTATCAAAGAAAAACACTCCTTTATCGGTTCCTGCATAAAGTTTATACTTTCTACTACCAGTCGAGTTAATTTTTACATAAAGGCATTTTGGTTCTGAAGATATATTCCCCAGTTCTTCCCATGTATTGTTTAGCCTGTGATGAAAATAAACACCTCCATTTACAGCAGCACAGAGTGATTTTCTTTCAGCAACCGGCAAAGGTATTGTTACAAGATCATTAACCTTTTCATCGTTAGGACTTGAGGTAAGCTTTATAGGTGGATGAGACATGTGGGGTGATGAATAGTAAATCCCTGAGTCTACCGTTCCAATATACATTTGAACGATTACACAATCAGTCGTAAAATCTTCTGTTAATGCCGATATATTAAGTTTGGGAATAAGAATTGTCATTGAATCATTCTGCATCCATAAAAGATTACTATTGCCCGGATTCATGCTCATGTCATCATATCCGCCGGCATAAAGTCTTTTATCTCCACTATATACATGCAAATCTGCGCAATAGGGTGCCTCAACCCCGAAACTGTACGGAGGTATTTTTATCTCGGTGAAGCCAAAATAGCCGCTTCCGGCAGTATCAAGGATACTGTACCGTATGCCGGTATCGTTCCCGATATATACCAATTGACTGTTTGCCGTCTTTGAAAGAGCAGTGGGATTATTCATATTTCCAATAAGCCGCAAGGTATAAAACGGCGGCCCCCACATGGTGACGTTTCCTTCATACATACCATCAGAATCACTGCCATTTCCAATTGCTAAAACTATTCTACTTGGACCGGTTACCATAATATCCTGAACAGAAAGGCCCTTGGCTTGAGGAATCTCATACCAAATACTATTATAGTATAGAAAGAGTCCGGTATGAGTCCCCGCAATGATATTCCCCATGTCATCAACGGTAATACAATTGACAGAGTGACTTTCCAGGCCTAAAAGATGCCATTGCGGCACTGCTGATACCAGGGGGCATGCCATTAATAATACAGCAACAAACAATTTGAGATATCGACCTGTTTTCATAATAACTCCCCATTTTTTTAATCGTTATAATTCAGGTTCCTCTACTTTACCTATAAAGAGAATTGTATTTGTTAACTTTTCCCGTAAAACAAAAAGAAACGGTCGGTTTGCACACAGTAATGTTACAGGCACACTATCAATCATCGATATACTGGTTACAGCCGCAGCTTCAGTTCCTTCTTCATTAACCTCAATAAATGTTTTATGGAGTACTTTATCAATCCTCAGTTCGGTTTCAGCTATGCCGGAAAAATCGGCGCTCCCGCTGAAAGCGACCTCCATACCCAGGGAAATCAGAACATCATTCAATTTTTCTTTATACTCAAGCTTGAACCTGGGTAATGAAACGGATCCTTCACGTTTATAAAAACTTTCAATCCATTTCCTGAAATTTTCAGCGGTAAAAACACTAACCAGAGAATCGATTGATATTACTGAATGCGGAACGAATATGACCATGCTGAAACGCTCATCCCCGTACGGCAGCTCAACCGCCTG
>JAUVGS010000336.1 GCA_030593665.1 Chitinivibrionales bacterium
TCGCCCTCTGTAAATGATGGCTATTAAAAACATCAACCCACGACTATGTTATAGCAACACCAATAGTATCAATGCGTTATCGTTTTCAGGCCGATTCCTGTTTTATTGAAATTTTTAAAATTTGTTTCAATTTGAAACCTATAAAGATCTCATTTTTTTAAAAATTAAACGGAACATGCAGTAAGAATGCATGGTAGTATCAAAAACCGGTTCAAAAAGCTTTAAAAGTGTAAGAAATCCTGACATAAATATGAGAAGCTTGACAGAAATGGGAAAATATTGATAGAAAATCAAGGGGTTATATTGGCCTGGTATTTGCAGAATAGAAAGGTAGGAAAAAAAAACAATCGAAAGGAACATTTAGTATGTTAAACAAGATTAAAGAGAATCTTCTACTGGTAACTCTGTTTCTACTCCTTGCTATAAATCAAGCTCACGCCACTATTGTTCCGGCGGAACCGGTTTCCGTACCTGAACCATGCACAGGAAGTCTTCTGTTTCTGACTATACTGGGTATTATAGGCTACCGCAGGATATTTGATAAAAACAACTAACGCAGATAAACTGCAAGTAAGTACCTTCACGAAACTAATTTCTAAGGTACTAATACAACACCCTTTCACACACTCGCTTTAGTATTCCGATCCTGTCCAGACTCATCCTCTTCTTCCTGCTTGTTTATTTGTATCTCCTGGACATGTTTCACGCCGGGATCGTATATCTGCTGAATGTCCTGTAAAGGCATGGCATGGCCGGGTAAAATCCTCTTATTTTTATGCACTGATATAATACCTGCCACACAAACGAGGAGAATGGCAAGTGCAATTCCCCAAAGGATAAGCATTGTCATGTAGTAGCTCCAAAATATTACTATATTTCAGTTTTTATTTAAAGAACGTCAATTCGCCCGTTTCTGTTATACTGAAAGGTAGAGATTTTTTTCTTTACCCAGTTTTTTATATGAACTCTGGTTGCCGGAAAGAGAATAAGAAATCCTGTTACATCTGTCAGTAATCCGGGAGTTATTAGTACAACTCCGGCAATAAGCAGTAACAGCCCTTCAATGAGTTCATTTGCCGGGAAACTTCCATTTCTCATCTCTTCCCGAATTCGGTGCATTACAGAAACGCCCTGCTTTTTAGCATGATATGCACCGAGGATTCCAGTACCTATGATAATACTGATCGTGGTTAGCGCACCGAAAACAGTACTGAGTTTTACTAAAATGTACAGTTCTATAAGCGGGACAATGGTAAACAGCAATAGAAGTCGTATAAACATTCAATTTGTCTCAATCAATAAGCGTGGATCAATGTTTTATATAAAATAATCGCAATCATTATGCCATATGAAAAATCTTGATTCCGTCTGTTTTAAGCAAGTTCTTATTTGGGTATCTTTATTCTATGTAACAATATAACACATTAACACTTAAGTTATTGATTGATTTTGAAACAGTTAGAGGAAAAGGGAGGTTTTTCTCAAAATGCCTTGCGTAAAATATCACTTGTGGTTGTCATCTTTCACCATATGTTGTTGAACTTTCTTTTATAATAATACGACAATATTATTAGTACCTTACAGATTGCTTTCTTGTTTTTTAGGTATTGGTTACAAATTTATTTGTTACAATACTTTATTCCGAATGCTTTCTTCGGTTAGAAAGAAATCTGATAAGGAGCTTACTTGCGGGTTTATCCCGCGTTAGAATTACTATATTCATACTGTTGGGACGTAACGCTAATGATCAAATTAATATTCCGGTATCATTATTCTTTTTCGAATTTTAACCATTTTATTCTGGAAAATATTTTTTGGGGAGAGTAGTATGAGAGGGTTGTTACTGCACACGCATCTATTTCCGATTCTTCTTGCCGGCTTATTTGTATCGACCGGGCTTTCGCAAACCTTTCCGGATACCATTCTTATTCCGGTTACCTTTTATGATTTCCATTCTGATAGCAGTTGTCCTGATTTTAATCCTATAGTCGATAATGATCTTGCTGTCATAAATATGGTGCAGAATGATCTCGATTCCGACGGCCTGCCGGTACGTGGCTCAAAGGTGTTCTATAGCTACTACATCGAAAACTGGTTTCGGAGCAGTGAAGCCGGTGAGCAGACGGTGACTGATAAAAAACCCGCCTATTTCAAACCGGGAGGCGGATTCAATAACGAGACGACCGTGAGCGCCAATCCCTATGTAAACAAGCAGATTGAGGATACCCTTGCATTCTGGCATATCGGCAATGGTACCACTATTCCTTATGGTACCTATGAATTTAAGGACACGGCATTCTTTCGACTGGATAACAAAGGTTTTGGAAAAGAAGCTACCTGGAACTGGAACCAGACCAAGAAAATGAATGATCATAATTACTCCTTCACAATGAAGTTTGAGAGAGAATTTATTTATAAAAACGGCATGTCCTTTCGATTTTCCGGTGATGATGATGTGTGGGTATTTATCAATAACAAACTGGCACTCGATATCGGCGGTATTCATATGGAGGTGCAGAAGACCTTCAGCCTTGATAGTATTGCCGGTCAGCTTGGACTGGAACCGGATAAAAAGTATACGATCTCATTCTTTTTTGCCGAGCGGCAGGCAACGTCCTCCCATATCTGGATTACCACAAATATCATAAGCGCACCACCTGATTCAATGAACATTGCCGTTGAACCGGATAGTGTTATTTATGTTGGTGATACGGCCACTGCAACTTCTACTATTACCACTGATACCGGCGATGTCAATATTAATGATTTGTCAGGTAACCTGGTCTGGACCTTTGTTGATTTAAATGGTCTCAACCATGATTCGACTTTCAAAAAAATTGATGACACAACGGTTGTTTTTATTCCCACAGAAGCTTATACAACAGTAAAAATCTGGGGCATCTATGAAGATACGGTAAATGATATCTTTTTAACTGATACTGTTGAGATACTGGTTTTACCCGGCCCGCCGGATCATCTTGTACTTGAACCATCGGGTAATTTTCCTACGGACTCAACCCTGTGGGATGATAATCCTATAGACACGGTTTACATCGCAGGTGATGAGCAGTATAACGAAGATTATTTTGCGATTCTGCGTGACAAATACGGCAACTGGATTCGGCCGGCTCATGCCGACACCGTCAACTGGACAAGCGGGAACGCATCCATTGTGACTGCCCAAACCGGCAGCGTTCCTGTGAAGGGACAGGGGCGAGCAGTCCGTGCGACGAATGAACAGAGTGCAAATACCACTGTCAGCGGCACCTATGAAGCCGGCGGTAATACTCTCTGGGACGATCTCGTTGTAATCATTATTTCCAAGACCTATGGCGTCCTCTCCGCTGCATATCTCGAAACCGACAGCCGCCCCGATGGGTATATTGACCTGGTGAGAGTAGAGGTCGTTGACAGTCTGGATA
>JAUVGS010000429.1 GCA_030593665.1 Chitinivibrionales bacterium
TAATATGACATACGAGTTTATAAGAAGCAAGGGGATTGGGTGTAGCTTTCGGTATCCCCCACCACCATCCGCCGGTAGTGATCGCTTTTTTCCCTTTGCGGACAGGCTCACCTTTTTTATCCAGTTCAACTGAACAACCGGTCGGCATCGTCGCAACCCCCATGTCTTTCGGATTGTTCAGATACCCTTTTAATTCTCTTCCCGTGCCATGAATAAAAAAACAGTCGAGCTGGGTCATAAAGGAAAGAAACACCTCTCCATCAGAAAAACCCTGCCAGACCTCTCCTCCGCTCCATTCATTTTCCCACATCTTCGGATTATAGATGCCGGCCGCAGCATACACGGATTCCCAGTGGAAAGCATCAACGACCGATTCTCCCTGCATGGATACTGCAGCAGCGCTGTCCCCGTTGCATTGAAATACCCGATCAACGACACGGTGTGATGTTCCGGAGTACCGTTTCCCTCTATGGGCCACTTTCGGGCCTAATTTCCCGCCATAGGGTGTATGCGCCCATATCCAGCCGACGACAAATACATCATAGTAGTCCCACGCATCCGGATCTTCTTCAAGGATATAGGTTGCCGGCAGTCCGAAACCGTTATAAGTCTTCAAGGTGACATGAATATCCTTCCGGTGCTTTCGCCAGACGGAAAGGGCATCCAGTACTTTACTTTTCAGATATACCATAAGACGGGTTTCAAATTTTCGGGGTATATAGTATTGTTTGTCATTATTTCTTCCCAGAGAGGTGAGCATATAGGTTTCCTTAAATTCCTTCATTTCCACCTGGCTGAGAAAGGTTTCCAGGGGCAGTATGATATCCTGGCTGACCAGCGACCAGCATTTCCCAAATGGCACCTTAATCAGTCCTATCTCTCCTTTATATTTCTCAACTTCAGCATCAATGCTGTCAACGCTATTATAATGCAATACCGTAATAGTAGCCCGTTCCTTGTCTTCAAACACAGGCACGACTTCTTCCCTGAAATATTTCTCCTGATCTTCAATCATCTGGATAAGTATTTTCATCTTTAGCGACGGCGCACACTGAAGCAATACTACCAAAGTACCAATGAGAAACAGTTTTATACATCTTTGCATATGTCTATGCCCTTATAGCTGATTGGCGTACTGTTTTAGAAACACACGTACAGGATCGCCTGTACTTTTAAAAAATACACTTTTCACAGAATATATATCAGTATTCCGTGATTTAAGTAAATAGTGCTTGTCCGAAAATATCATTTCCCCCTTGCGGAGGATTACACCGCGAATGTTTCTGTCGGGACCGCGTAGTAGCTGCGATTACGACTGCATGGTAGCCCTGGAGCAAATCCATGCCTCTATTTGTCCCAAAACACTGGATTCACACCTTTGGCGCACTTCGCCCGCAAGAAGCATGCGGGAATGACGTAAAAAGGTAGTTTCCGGACAGGCACTAACTAGTGAAACCGGCGAAGGTGCGGGATATATTTAATTTCAATAACTTTCTGGACATATACCCTGCTCGGCATTTTTTTATCCTCTGACCAGTTACGGTTAACCACTATGTAATACCAGGCATCAAGGTACATTTTGCTGATATCATGGAACCGGTGATGCCTGGGAACAATTGTAGATTTGTTATACACCACCTGTTCATAAGAAACGTCATAAATTTCTTTCATCCACTCCGCGTCAAAAAGGGAATCCATCTCCTTACGGATGTCTTTTCGTACCGGAAGCATACCAAACCTGCTGCATCCCTGCACCTGATTCTCTTTACTGGTAATATATTGTGCAAGTTCATAGGAGAGTTTGGGATCCGGCGCATCAGCCGGTATTGCCCACCACCATCCACCGGTTGTTATCATTTTTCTTCCTTTCCGCAAGACCTCACCGTTCTCCGAGAGTTCAAATGAACATCCTGCGGGCATAGTTGCCACACCCATATCGTCAGGATCGTCAAGAAAGCCTTCCAGGCCATCCTGCCCGGTACCATGAATTGAAAAACAATCAAGCTGGGTCATAAATGAAAGAAATACTTCCTCATCAGCAAATCCCTGCCATACACCGGAGCCGGACCATTCTTCCTCCCACATACGCGGGTTATATATCCCTCCTGCGGCATAGACCGTTTCCCAGTGAAACGCATCAAGTACTGCATCACCCTGCATGGAAACCACAGCACCGATATCACCGTTGCACTGGAACACCCGGTCAATTATTCGGTGTGAAGTGCCGGAATAGCGTTTCCCTCGATGGGCAATCCGCGGTTTGGTCTCACCGTTATATTCCATTCGTGCCCATATCCATCCAACAACCAACACATCAAAATAGTCCCACAGATTCGGATTATCCTCCAGCACATACCCGGTCGGGAGGCCAAAGCCGTTGCACTTTTTAACGCACAGGTTAATAGTATCAAGAAATGTTTTCCAGAGATCAGCCGCATGCTTGACCTTACTTTTCCGATACACCATAATACGTGTTTCATATTTTCGCGGAATAAAATATTGTAGGTTATGCTGCCTGCCGAGAAAGTTAAAAAGGTAGGTGTCATTAAATTTCTTAATCTCACCCGGAGCGAGGAATGCATGCAGCGGTTTAATCTTACCCTTTTGAACAAGTGACCAGCTTTTTTCAAAAGGTACTTTGATCAGGGATATTTTTCCGGGGAATTTGGTTAATTCAGCTTCAATACTATCGACACTTGCATACCGGATAACTTCAAGACGCCTTTCATCGGGGATAGTAAATTTCGAAATCAACTCCTCATGGAAATACTTCTCCTGTTTGTCCATCATTTTAATAAGAACCCGCACATTTTCAGG
>JAUVGS010000119.1 GCA_030593665.1 Chitinivibrionales bacterium
AGATTGATTTTGAGGAAAGAAATATTGTTGAGTGGCTTGTTGAGTAACGGGTGCTCAAATTTTCAAACTCATCCTGAGTAAGTTAAAACCATTGTAACCGTTACGGGTTCAAGTCCGCAGAACGGAAAGAAATTACCGCATAATAACAATCTTTTTACTAAAAAGATTGCAGCCTGCAGATAGTAATATTGCAGGTTGTTTTTATTAAAAATAAAAAGAACAATTTATCTTCAATAAATTGCACACTATAATAAATCTATAGCTCTTATTTTTCGGATGGAAATTTAAACCAGTATGGAAAAGGTGATACAAATCCCGATCTACTTTCCTATCAATTAATTACCTTCAAATTTTACCCAACATTGAGTATATTTGAATAGCATAACCGAGGCAGAGTGTTCTTTAATAAAAAAGGAAGTTCCTATGCGTAAGCATCGTATACTATGTTGCTTATTTTCTGTGCTTATTATTCCTTTAACAGTCCTGTTTTCATTGTCATGTGAAGATGTGCCTGAAATATCCACCCGATGCGATCTCAAAGCTTCCTATTTTTTTGTTAATAAGCTTACCGATTCATTACATATAATTATAGTAGACTCAACAAAATGGAATCTGCTGTCAAATTCGCTGACTACACATACTGTTTCTCTGCCGGAAAGCACTTTCACTTTAGCCGGAAATGATGTGCATCTTGATTCAATACTGGTAACCTGGGAAATTGAACATAGTGATGTGTACGAAGAAGCGGAGCCCTGCAGTGCAGAAGTCGACCTGGTATTCTATGCGATCGTCTCCGACAGCGTTGATACTTCCATTGCCGCCATTGATCTCAATGTAAACTGCAGCCGGAAACACATTGACACAACATTCACAGATAGTAGCGGTATACCGGTGGCGAAATTTTCATACACGGCAACAATCTTTATTGATTCAACGGACCTGATCCCCTAACGTTATCATAGTAATGATGAAACTATCACAGCACAGGATAATTCGGCGATGGAATAAGGGATCATTACAGTTCCTTTTTCTTCTCTTTCTCATTTTACCTGTTCAGAAAGGCAATGCATTTACCTTTGATTCATTATGGATATACATCTATGACACCTTTGAATTCCTTCCTGAATATCATATTGATGCAGACATTCTTACCTTTATGCTGCAAAAAAGCGATTTTTTTGAAGAGCGGTATTTTCTTGAATCAAATTCAAATCTTGAGTTCTCATTTATTTCATTTAAAAAAATTGTATACTCTATCTGGCGGTTTGAATTTCAGACGGGTATGGGTAGAACTCCCGGTGATGTGGTTTTCGACCCGGTCGATATCAACTATGGTCTTGTGCCAATATTTGAATTCAGATTCCCTTCGCTGATCTTTCAATGCGGATTAAACCACCACTGTTTCCATGAAATCGATCGTCATGAATTTGAAACGGTATACTGGAATAAGCCGTTTATCGTATTCGGCTCAAAAAACATGCGTCTTATTGATTACCGGACGCAGTTACTACGGGAAAATCACTGGACATTAGAGAACAAGATCTCATGGTCTTTCACTTGGGGCTGGTATCTCAGAAGGTTTTTTGGCATTGTCGATGAACATACGGTAAATGGAGTAAATAAATATGTCCATGATGCGGTTATTGATGTTCGTTATGCTTTCTATCAAAGGCGTAGCTGGATAGTCAATGCGCACGGAAAAACAACTATCGGGTATTATAAAAATCTGAAAGGCCGACCGTCGGAGAATGGCGCATACTGGCGGCATGACGTAAGTCTCGAAAGTAACTTCAGACAGGGGAAACGGGGAGGAATGCTCTTTATCACCTATACCCTTGACGATCTGCCGAAATATCAGGGGTATCCGCGCTTTAGTAAAGACCGGCTGTTACAGATTGGGGTGCGGTTTTTTATTTAGATATACGCAGGCAATGCTGTTGACATTATTTTAACAACAAGTACTACTGTTATACTACTTTTAGAAAAAGAAAGGTTCCCCATGCCATTAATCAAACTTCACACTTCAGTCCCGATCTCAGAGGGAAAACAGGAGGCGGTATTATCCTCACTTTCGAGTCTCATTGCCGAAAAGATCGGCAAACCAATCCAGTATGTCATGGTCGTCCTTGAAGATGGGCCGATTATGATGTCCGGGGAAACAGGCCGCGCTGCATTCGCCGATGTCAGAAGCATCGGCGGCCTTTCCAGCGAGGTTAATAATGCCATTGCCAACAGTGTATGCGAACTGCTTAAAGAATATCTCGATATACCGACACAGAGAACCTATGTTACCTTTACTGATGTATCAGCCGGTAACTGGGCATGGGACGGCAGAACGTTCGGATAATATAAGAATGAAATACCGGAGTTAAGGAATAGTGGAATAATGGATTGATATTCCTCACACTCTAATATTGCAACACTTCAGGAATCCATCCGGTTACCTGAAAACGAAATCTCTCCGGCAAACAGGGTCATAATTGAACCGTTGGTCAATTCAAACAGCAGGGTTCCGTCAGGATTGACATCTCTGATAATCCCGGTATACTTTTTTTTGCCATCAAGAAATCTCTTCTTTTCGTTGCGAAAGGCAAGGCGCTCAAGGATCCTTTCCCGGAAGTGTACAAAACCCTTCTGTGACAATTCTGTAAAGTACCGAACGATCAAATCAACAACGTTTAAACATAACGGCTCAAGGGGAACACTGGTGTTAAGCTCCTGGGAAAGAGATGTCGCCGGCGCTGGAATATCTGCAAAAACTTCCTGAGAACTGTTTACATTCACTCCAATGCCTAAAACAGCATTATACTTGCCATTTCGTTTAACTGATTCACATAAAATACCGCATATCTTCTTCTGATTGACCAGCACATCATTGGGCCATTTAATCGTAGCCGCTAATCCATGTCTTTCGATAATTTCTGCTACAGCCAGCGCCGCGACCTGGGGAATATTCGGCCACCTGTCCCTTCCCATATTATATAGGGGTAATAACAGGGAAAAAGTCAGGTCTTTTCCGGCAGCAGAAGTCCATGTTCTGGTAAACCGTCCCCTCCCGGCAGTCTGCTCGTCCGCCCATATAACAGAAAACACGGTGAATTCTTCTAAATGTTCCTTTAAAAACGTATTCGTTGAAGGTAGTGCCTTATACCTGTATAGGGTGCATTTTTCGTGATTATTTTGAATTATTGGCTTTTCCATAACATATACACACATATTTTAATGGTTACCTGGGAAAATGGCCGTACCGCCTGCTCCCCTAAAAATATTTGTTTTTACCGGTGTTGAACTTTTTTTATTTTTTCATTTTTCTTACGGTCTCTTTTTTATATATTATTATTTCATTCAACACAGGGCACCTCTCTCCTTCTATCGCAAACTGTGTTTATCGGGGCAGACAATCATATATGGATGAACAGAAAAAACAGCTCATACAAAAAGCCGAACGGATGTACGGCAATATTTATCCTTGTGTCAACAAAACGACTCTTGAAGAGTGCTTTACAACTGCGGCCAATGATTCGCTTATCCTCTGGTTTAATACTGCAGACAACAGCACCCACATGATTGCCAGTGACGAAGTAGCGGTCTATGATGTCTTGACCCTCCAAAAGCTGCAAAAAAAATAAAAACGATCTCAGTCACAATTTTCAGATCAAATATCCCTAAGGCAAAAAAACGCACATGGTGCCCCTCAGGGTAGAAAAATATTTCTAAGGTACTAATCGTATACTCGCTCAACTCAGGTTTTATTAGCAGTACATGGATACCTATTCGTATTTTCTCCATTGGCATACAATTGAAAACAGCAGACCGGCAATACATTAAATAGTGCAGTACCCGAATTAATTATTGTCTAACATTTATAGCAGGGGAATTCTTATCGTATGCATGAATTCAGTATTGGTCAAACAATAGTTGATACCGTTATAGCAGAAGTCACAAAACGCGACCCGGTTCCTTCACGGGTGCTCAGAGCCCATATTGTTGTGGGCAAGCTGCGGCAGTTGGTTCCCGAATACTTACAGTTTGCCTACGAGCAGTTGACAAAAGACACCATTGCAGAAGGGTCTTCTCTTGAAATCAGTCACAAACCAATCATTGGCAAGTGTGAGACTTGCGGGTGGCAGGGGGAGATGGATATTGACGGCTTTCTATGTAAGCAATGCAATGCTTATTCTGCTGAGATAGTAAGTGGAAGAGAACTCTACCTGGAAAGTCTGGAAATAGAAGAGGACGACTAATGGCAAACAGAGAGATTAAAATCTATCAGAATCTGATGGGTGAAAATGAGAAGTGGGCGAAGAAAACACGGGATGTTCTTAAGAAAAAAAACATTACCATGTTCAATATTATCGGCTCACCCGGTTCCGGCAAAACTGCGTTTCTTGAGAGGCTTGCCGAGGAAATAGCGCAGGAGACACCCTTTGCCGTGCTTGAGGGAGATATCGCCACGACCCGTGATGCGGAACGGCTCAGCGCAAAAAATATTCCCACAAGCCAGTTGCTTACCAACGGCGCGTGCCATCTTGAAGCAAAACTGGTACATACCGCACTCCTCGATCTGCCGCTCGACACTCTCGACATGGTTATTGTGGAAAATGTTGGCAACCTGGTGTGTCCGGCGGAATTTGACATTGGAGAACACGCGAAGATAGCGGTGCTCAGCGTGACCGAAGGAGAGGAGAAACCGCTCAAGTACCCGCTTCTCTTTACCGAAGCACAGGCCGTGTTCCTCACCAAAATCGATCTCCTGCCGCACCTTCCTTTTGATATAGACGCCTGTACACAATCCATCAAACAGATAAATGCCCATGCGCCGATCTTCCGGGTTTCACCGTTGACAAACTGTGGTATGGATGCGTGTGTCGGGTGGGTAACCGATTTTGTCCGTCATGAATAAGCGAATCCGAGTAACAATCTCAGGCCGGGTGCAGGGGGTGGGTTTCCGTCCTACGGTGTATCGTTATGCAACCGATTATACTCTTGCCGGATTTGTAAAGAATGCACCGCAGGGAGTCGTGTGTGAAGTTGAAGGCGACGGTAATTCTATTGAACAATTTCTAACCCGGATTAAAGACAATCCACCGCAACAGGCATCTATCGAGGATATTGTGACTGAAGAGCTCCCGGTATCCGGCGAGACCGGCTTTTCTATCGTACCGAGCCGGGGTTCCGGAGACCTTCTGATCGGCATGCCGCCTGATCTTGCTACCTGCAGCCAGTGCGTTGAAGAGTTGTTTACTCCCGGGGACCGGCGGTTCGGATATCCTTTTATCAACTGCACCGATTGCGGCCCCCGGTTTACTATTATCCATACGCTGCCATACGATCGTCATACAACAGCCATGCACTCCTTTACACTCTGCCCGGACTGTTCGGTTGAATATTATGATCCGTCAGACCGCAGGTTTGATGCACAGCCGAACGCATGTGCAGCCTGCGGGCCGGAGCTTTCATTACTATCTGCCAGAGGAGAAACTCTTGATGGTGATCCGATTATTGAATCAGCCCGGTTCCTGCGTGAAGGAAACATCCTGACAATAAAAGGACTCGGAGGATATCATCTTTGTTGCGATGCTGCCCGTGACGAAAGCGTCTCACAACTGCGAAAAAGGAAAAACAGGCCGGCCAAGGCATTTGCCGTTATGTTTTCCACGATTGATGAAATAAAAAAGCATTGTATTGTTACTGATCGCGAAGAGAAAGAACTGGCCTCGATTTCAAGACCCATTGTGATACTTCCTCGAAGAGATGGGTCGGATCTTTCGCAGTATATTTCACCGGACACAAAAACGATTGGTGCCTTTCTCCCTTACACACCACTGCACCATCTGCTGCTTGCTGAAATGAGCCCCTTGATTATGACCAGCGGCAACCGTGCCGAAGAACCGATTGTTAATGATGAAAAGGAGCTGGATCAGATACTCGGTTCCATTGCCGACTATGCACTTATCCACAATCGTCCCATTGTACGCAGGTGCGATGATTCAGTACTGAAGATTGTTCGTGGCAACAGGCTTTTTCTCAGGCGATCACGCGGGTATGTTCCCGATTGTATTGCGCTGCCCTACGAGAGCCCTCCAATTATTGCCTGTGGCGCGGAGCTGAAAAACACCTTCTGTATTACCCGCGGGACCCAGGCGTTTGTGTCCCAGCATATCGGTGACTTGACAGAATATAAAGCGTACGCTTTCTTCCGTGAATCCATCGCCGATCTCACGAACCTGTTACAGGTAGCACCCGCGATCATTGCGCATGATATGCATCCGGATTATCAATCAACGAAATATGCGTTGGATTCACCAATAGAACAGCGCATTGCCGTGCAGCATCACCACGCCCATATTGCAGCGTGCATGGCTGAACATCAGATAACCGAACCGGTTATCGGCGTGGCGCTCGACGGTACCGGCTATGGTACTGATGGTACGGTCTGGGGCGGTGAGTTTCTGGTAGCAGACCTGCTTGATTTCCGCAGAGCAGCCCATTTCAAGGAGTATCCGCTACCTGGCGGCGATGCTGCGGTTATGCATCCGATTCGGATGGCGCTGAGCTGCTGCCTGAAAGAGTTTGGCACACTCGACCCTTTCTGCCAATCACTCTTTGAACGGACTATAGCAGCCGATGAATATACTGTTCTTGTCGATATGATAGAAAAGGGAATACGCTCTCCCTTGACAACAAGCTGCGGCCGTCTCTTTGATGCAATAGCAGCGCTGTGCGGTATTTGTTCATCGATAACCTATGAGGGC
>JAUVGS010000321.1 GCA_030593665.1 Chitinivibrionales bacterium
TCTATGCGCAAAAATTATTACTTAACCAATAAACTATGTTATAATGAAAGGTAACCGTTCAGGGGTTCAGGGTTGAAATCTAAAATCCAAAATCTATAATTAAAAAGGGTTCCCCGTTCAAAGGTTCCAGGATTATTGGAATATAAATCACAAATACTCAACCGTAAAAATGCAACAATGAGATGCCTTTATAAACCATTGGTTTTTGTGCTGGTATTGAGCGGAATTCTCTTTTCGGAGAATATCCGGCAGACGTTACTGAATTATCCTCATAGTTCTGAGAAAATCTCTTCTTCTGCCAGAAGTATTATAATTCATTATTTTCAAAAGGGAGAACCGGACAGTATCGATAAGGTAATCAGTTTCTGTGATACACTCTCTACATTAAACCGGGACTGGCTATCCGGTCATGAACGTATTCTTATAACACTATTAAAAGGGGACCTGACTGCTTTAAAGGATCCGGAAACATATAAAAAACACCTCTCATTACGAGATACCGCGGATACTGAAGCGTTCGATACACGGCCCCCGCTCTATGATCCCTTCCGGCATACCATTCCGCCGTACGATAATCTCTCCCCATTCCTTATACAAAATTTTCATCAGAAGATTGCGGTATTCAAAAACCGATATCCTGACGATATTTACTTATGGGGGTTTCTGGACATCATCTTTGATTGTACCCCAAAAAAAGTCATACGATATCTGGTAAACTATCCGAATTCCCCTTTTGCAAACCTTATACGATATAACTATTTTATACGATATACCTACCGGCATCATGGCATTATGGGAGGGATCGGATATTCATTTATCAATTTCGGCAAGGAGGCAAACTTACTTCTCCAGGACAAAATTGCATTTACCGGATTTATCGATACCTATCTTCGTGGATATTCGATCAATGTATCGTTATCCGCCTCAACAAAAAAATCGCTCAGTGACCTTGTTGTTGATAAGGATACAATTGTCGCCGGCACTTCATACCGTGATATCTTCTTTGAAGCCTCGATTGGCCATATCATTTCAATTAAGGACCGTGTCTATCTAACGCCCTACCTCGGCGCCGGAGGATTTCATACCTCGCCAAACAGCAGTAAAAAAATCACTCTCCCGGCAGCGTGGGGAGCTAAAATCGGGCTCAGTACTAACATTCGTATAGCGTTTTATGACACTGAATTTATAGCTTCTACCCCGAAACCGGATATTGCTATACGACTGGATCTGGGATATCGCTATAATAAATTCTACCGGATCCGATATGACCTGGGTATCAACTCTTTCTATGTAACCATGGCTCTTGAATTGATTAAATTTGGTTTTAAAAGGAGTTATGAGGTTGATTGAATCCTTTCATTACTATATCTTAATATAGAAACATCCAAAACAGAACATACCGGAGGTTTTGATAGCCGGGACTTGATACTGTCTCTCCCACTGTTTATTCATTCCATCTTCTACTCCGATTTGCAAATAAATCGCCGACCATAAAAAGAATTTGCGTGAATGAGAAAATAAATTGATATCATTTCACGTATTACTTATCAGCGTATAAAACAATTGACAAGGCTTTGTCGTTCGTATAAAGTATGTATCATCAGACACTCTTAATGATGCCTCTAAAACTAAAACCATATTGCCCATTCCTGATATTTATCTACAGTTTCACTTGTAATGTATCAGCAGGTATAACCATCCTTGAGAACAGCCGGCATAGATTTTCCTTTACTTTTGATATCGGGGATTATTCCATTTCACTCAACAAAAAAGGTGACAGCGTTTTTTCCTGCCTGTCATATGGTGAAGCGAATTCACGCGTGTATGATACAAATGGTATTAGTTTCCCTTCCCTGTCATTCTATGTAGGATTACCTCCACACGGTGATGTATCAGTACAATTTACAGCCCATAGCGTTAAACGTATCCGCTGTACTGTTCCTTTACCTGTCGGTATAAAGGATCATGCAATTAATAAGCGGTTACTTCCTCGTTTTGATAATCCGTGGATTTCAAATACATGCTATAAACACTATAGAAATCTCCGAACAGGTCATATGTACATTAAGCCTTTTATTTATAATCCTTTCGTTCGGACTTTAACCGTTCTCCAGAAAGGCACCTGTACAATAACGTTTCCCCTTTCTTCGGCCAAGAGTATTCTATCAAGGCAATTGACCGGTGACTATTATACAATACTTAAAGATATGGTGCTAAACTTTGAGGTGGCAAAAAAATGGAGCAGGCCAAAGAAACCATTTATAAAGAAACGACAACGAGCCTCTCTTCTACCGGCAAACGAGAAAATGCTTCGATTTACTATTGGTGATGGGAATAGCGGCGTAAATGAAACTATAACAAATGAAAACGGTATCGTTAAAATTCCAGCGAGCGATATTGTGTCTTTTTTCGGATCATCTGTTACTATTAAAACCATTGGCCTTTTCGGCTCTCAACGCGAAGAACTTAATGATACGGTTCCCGCACACACAAGCATTCCGGAGGGTGTTTCTGAAATTCCTCTACTCCGAATCGACCAAAACAGAAACGGAGTTTTTGATGGAGATGATTACCTCCTTGGGTACGTCACAGGAATTTCTGATTGGTATTATGATACTGCGCTGGATAATTTTGCTTTCAGATTTAACCGTATAGAAAATTACCGATCCTACTGGATAAGAAAAAACAGCGGTAAAAAAAGCATACCATCATTTTATTGTTCCCAGGCGCCAATTGACACCATACCTGTTTTTGAAAATAGAGTGCGCTATAAGAAATCAGTAGAATTAATGCATAAAAATAGATCTGGCGGAAAAGAGTGGCGATGGACTTCGCTTGACAATTCAAATTCCGACTTTAAGTATACGCTCCACTTACCCGATATCAACAAAACATTTCCGGGATATATACAGGTCAATTCGGGCTACCCGTCATTACAGTACATCGCATTACTTGGAAATACCGTATTGAGTGATACGGGCTCCTGGAAAAAAATCACTACGTGGGGTACTACTAATTTAACCATTTCATTAAACCAATCTTCCTCTCTTGAAATTTCGCATTTTGACCTTCGATACCGGCAATCCCTTGATATGCATGGTAAAAACATAATGCGGATATATTCTCCCCTCAGACCTGAATCGAGTGTCGTCCTATACCAATTGAAGAATCTGCCTTCTGAACCGACCTATATATTTCGCATTTCATCGGATGAATCTATCGTTCACTTAATCGATATTGTTTCAACCGGCGGGACCTATTCATGGAACGATACTGCCGGCATTGGCATTCAATATATCGTAAGCACTGAATCCGGTCTTTTAAATGTACCGGAAATGGAAAATTATATCCCCGGTGTATCCGGAACATATGAGATATCAGATATCAGAAACACTGACAATCGTGCTGATTATCTCATTATTACCCATAGCTCATTTAAATCTGAAGCCATCCGGCTTGCTGAACATAAAAAGACAATTGGTAGCTTTACTGCTCCCCGTGTCGTTAATGTAGAGGATATCTACCGTG
>JAUVGS010000240.1 GCA_030593665.1 Chitinivibrionales bacterium
TTTCTGCCAAAAAATGGCAGAAAATTATTTCTAAGGTACGAAATTGAGCGATTCCTATTGACTTTTAATATTATAAAAAATCAATTCCATACTATCAACCGCTCAATTCAGGTAACAATCACCTGCCAGAAATAGATTTCCACGACGAACCTTCCACCCCAGTCCTGCGGCCGTATCCGAGAAGGTCTTTAAAGTTTTTATAGTAACCTCTATTCACCAGCGCCATCTGATTATCAAATTTTTCATCTCCGTCAAGATCACCGTTGGCTTCAACCGTAAAGAGCGAATCCTTTTCAGTTATATACCATACCATAGCCGAATGCCCCTCTATATGACAGAAATCACCCGGCATAGGTCTGAAGTTTCCAATATCGTTTTTCTGTATAAATTTGCTGTTATTTAAAAACCATGATCTGATACCGGTGTTTCCATCTATCATCCAGGAAGGGTTTGATGATGAATTTAACGGACAGCCTCCTACACGTAAGGCGTATGAGTAATACTCGGAACACCACCACTCATAATCGTGAGGGCCTGGTCCTTCTTTTTCTAAATAATTTTTAATTGCATGGGGATACTCTGTTAAGGTAGTCCCTACTTCATCAGGCCATATACGGTTTGCATTAAACTCCTCTACCCCAAAAAGGACTGCTTCATAAGGAATAAGGTCAAGATAAACCTCAAACTCATCTACCCATTTGGAAACAGGAATAGTAAATTCAACAGAATCAATGCGGATAAACTTCAGGCTGTCCAGCGCCAGAGGATTACGCATGATTGGATCTGCCGATTCTCCGACACTGCTGCCGTTAAGGCTGCGGACCATATAACCTCGGGTACCTGCCTTAATAATACGAAATTTTGAGATATCGGATCCCAGTTTTACCACTGCTATAAGTACTGAAGAGGAAAGATGCTTACCAGTCTGAAATATCGGTATAGTATGCCGGCCTTCGCCAAGCACCTTGCTCCGTAAAGGGGTAGCCACACGAGTGCCTTTTACATTAAATATCTCCAATGAGACCTGCTCTCCTCCCACAGGAACAGACAGGACTGCATTTGAACCGTTAAGTTTCAAATCGGGCTCAGGTCTCTGATACTCAGTGGTGATACCGGTAAGATCACCGATTATTTCAAAGTCACCGCTGCTGTCACTGGTACCAGACAATCCCTGCCCCACTAATGTAACAATCATATTCTCAACAGGGAAATCTGCCTGATTGACTATAGACCCGCTGAGGTTAATCTCATTTTGCGCATAGAGCGTGAAAATCAGGAATAATATAAGAATTGTACAGTAGAATATTTTTTTCATACGTCTCCCGACATTCTAAATTTTGACCCATCTTATGTAAAATACAAAAATATTATACAAACAATGAATAATATTACTCCGGTATCCATCCTCTCTAAACCAGTTATTCAAACAATACTAAAGGGATAGTAAAATAAAAATGGTGTAAACTCTTATCAGTTATTTACTAACAAGAATATACACCATTACATTATAGCGCGATATTGCCGGAGTAATAATTATAAATCTGCCGGTTTATTGAGTTATAACGAACCTTCCCATCTGCAAAAAACCACCAACATGCAGGCGATACAGGTAAATACCTCCTGCGAGATCATTGCCGGCAGCATCTTTACCATCCCAATGAATACCGTGGCTTCCCGCCTGCAGAGTACTTTTTGCCAACGTGGCCACATGTTTCCCCTGCATAGTAAAAACCGCAAGTCGCAGGTGTGCTGTTTTGGGAACTTGTATACTCAGTGTTGCAGGAAAAATAAGCGGATTAGGATGGCTTAACTGCACCGGCCCGTTATATATCTGTGGTGTTGAAACCGTGTTTGTCATATCATGAAACACCGCTGATACAATGCCCCAATTATTATCGGTATCTTTACCACGAACAAAAATCGGTACATTCGGTCTCAGGTCACTGGAAATAAGCGTTGCTTCAACCTCTTCCTTTTTCTCGTCGAAACTGCCGTCTTTTGCAGACATGGAAATCGGCGTTGCCCCGGCCTCCCAGGGCGGTGTTCCGATATAGTACTCAGCTTCAGCAATATTGTGCGTGGTAACACTGCTCCCATATCGCGTATCATCAATGGTGGCTGTCAGCGTATTCCCGGAAATAGAAACATCTATCGGATCAGGTCCCTGTGCTAAATTCACGGGATCACGACACGCTTTTAACGCATAGATAAATGCCTTAAGATTGTCAGGGAGAATAGTGTTCTCAAAATAATCACACTTCTGAAAAAAGGAGGTGCCCAGTTCAAACAGGCAAGCGGGAGTCCCTACCACATAATAACTATACTCCCACCCCTGCCCTCCCCGGCTTTTCAAGCCTTTATAACCGTTAAAAAAGGTGAATTTACGTACCAAAGTTGACATGTCAGATGGTTTATAAATAATCTCTCCATAACTGTGCAGATCAATATGAATACCCTGTTTCGGATTATCTTTAAATATAGTCTGCATATAATTCTGAACCGCCTGCACTTCGGGCTCTGATGCAGCACTGGCACCCCAGAACGTCTGGCTGCACTCATCATCTGAGCCCATAGAGCCCCAACTCCGATCATAATTTCGATTCAGATCAGTTCCTCTTTTATTATAATCAGACGGACAGTAGTTGGCATTGGTATTTTTACGCCATAGTTTTCCCTCTTCTGCATATTTACGCCCATCAGGATTGATAAAAAACATTGCATGATACTCGTGATAGTCAAGCATCCAGGTCGCATCAGCATCTTTTCCATAGTTTTCGATAAGATACAATGCAAATCGCCTGGCCAGTTCAGAGGTTGTATATTCCCGCGCGTGCTGCGCTCCACAAACAAATAACTTTGGCTTCGGCCCCGGAATCTTGGAATTGGTAAGTACAAGCACCATATTATCATACCCGCCACTCCCCTGGGTCTTATCCCACGAATCACCGACATCAATAAATTCCGCCAGATCCGGTAGTGCAGTAGCGACAGATTCAGCCCAGGCAAAGGTTTCTTCAACGAGCAGGTAACTGGGATAACCGGGAATCCCGCTTCGCTGGTTTGCATCATACGACCGATTATGCTGGATATCATATCCCGGATCGGGCACGACAACAAAATTTTGATCCTCAAGGAACGCTATATCCGGGGACGTCATGTCCATGAAAATCATGTATTGATCATCATAGGAAATTTCTACCCGCTGTGCATCAAATTTTTCGAACACCTGGTGCGCCATTGACTTGTGAGTAAAATAGGCCCGGATAAACTCCTTTTCCTCTCCCTCCTGTGCGAATGTCCACAGCATACCGGAAGTTATCAGTAATAGTATAGTAACGCGGAAAAATCCGCAAGTAAGTTCCTTATCAGATTCCTTTCTAAAAAACAAGAAAGCAATCTGTAAGATACTAAAACGTTTGAACATATCCCCTCCCTTTTCAAATGATACCTGGGCGATTATAAACGGTAAGCAGAAATATTTATGCAATACGTCTGTGTAAACGATGAGGCATCAAATAACACTGATATCAATACGGAAAATTGCGATATCCCCTCTCCCGACACTTGAGGAATTCTCTTATATACATAAATATAGCACAAAAAAACAGAGATATTGTGTAAAATCAGGGTGTTTCAACTAAAAACGCGGGATTGACACGGAGTAGTGACAGGATTAATGGCATTACCCGGTTAAAATCTATTTCCAGGGAATACTCAATGCTACTTACAAATAATAATTCTCTTGCCTGTTTTACCTATCCCGACCATTGTTAACCTGCAGAAAAATATTCCCGACGGTATACTTCGTGTGTCAAACTCTATGCTATTCTCCCCTTTTTTACCATAACCGTTTGTAAGAGTAGTGACAAGTTTACCGCTGAGATTATACAAATCCAGGGTGATATTCTGTCTTTGCGGAAGATTAAAAGAAACGAACAGCAACGCGCTGTAGGGGTTGTAATCGACCTGCAGTGCAATCTTATCTTTACTATGCTGCGTGGCGACCTTCGTGCTGGTGGTGTTAATACTCTTAATCACTTCCCTGATGGTGACTGAAACAGCTTTCGTTAATTCATCCAGAGGAATCTTACTGGTAATATGAATAAATCCCGTTGTATAACACGGAAATGGATCATCGGGTGATGAGTGATTATCCTGATACCACATGCCAAGGTACGCTATATATTCGCAGAGAAAAAAGTTTGCCTGGCCATTCCAGTCTACTAAGGCCCGTACTGTGGTTCCTGCATCCAACGCATCAATTACCTTTTGAAATGGAAAGACAGGATGACGGGTATGACCTGCTGGTTTCGTGCTGTCCGGGGGACAGGGAGTAGGCTTCACCGGTTCTGTGGCATCCGGGGACCAGTCATTTTCAAGATTCC
>JAUVGS010000303.1 GCA_030593665.1 Chitinivibrionales bacterium
CATTTTCTTATACCCTGCAGCCGCAGTATCTGTATCCCTATGCCGGTTTTAACCTCATGGTCAGAAAAGGAGAAGAATACTTTGACATGTCTGCGTATGATTATCTGGTTCTGAAATTAGATCCTGCTGATTCCCGGGCCATAAGAATTCTTATCCGTACCTTTCTTGACAATTTTACAAACCTTGAGGATTATATATCATACCGGCATATTATTAAAGAACTGGATGTTATTCCTTCAACAGAGTATTATAAAATCCCGCTGAAAGAGTTTCAGACAGCCATGTGGTGGTATCAGGAGCACAATACGAGCGAGTCGGTACTTGGCAAGGGTGATTTGTCCCAGGTCATTGATATCGAATTTGAAAGTGGGGAGCTTGCACCGGTAAATACCCCGCAATCATTTAAAATTATTGAAATATCCGTTCAAAAGGATACTACCAAACTCTTTTTATTCACCATTATCGCAAAAGCTATCTATTTCATCATATACTGGTTGAGTATAGTGTTTCAAAACAGGAGCTCAAAACCGGTTATAATTCCCTATGAGAAACTTAATGTAGAGAGTTATGCTGATATAGACCTGCGAAAGATTGTAGAGTCTATTGCGAAGAGGTATACGGAGCCTGATTTAACTATCGGGAAGATCACAGAGGATATCGGTATAAGCCCGAACAAAATAGCATCGCATATTCAAAAGGAATTCGGATGTAAATTTAAACAGTACCTCAACAGTATCCGGTTATCAGAGGCCTCCCGCCTGATTAAAGAAACTGATCGTCAGATTTCTGATATTGCCTATATTGTCGGGTATAAAAATGTAACACATTTTCACCGGGTTTTCAAGCAGGTGTATAAAATGCCCCCGAATGAGTACCGGAAGAATTAGTATTTAAAAATTCACCGCATGAGCCCGCTAAAATTGCACCATCAAGCCAAGATTGTTTTTCCTCTTTGAATAGGCATAGTACGGAATAACAGTAACCGCTTGTTTCCGCGGATGAAAGACTACCTTTTTTTTGACTGCCTCCGTTAATTTATCCTTTTGAACAGCATAGGTGATGTTGCTGACAATGTAAGAAGAAAAAAGGAAAATACAATTAAGGACTGAAAATGTTCTTATTGTTTCGTGGTCTTCTGTAAGATTGCTGAAAATGGTGCCGGTAGCCATACCGATAGAAGATGCATATAGTGCCCAGCTTGCAGCAATAAGCCCATGGGATGGCGTTTCTCCCAGCTCTTCCAACATGTCTTTCTGCATTTTTTTAGATCCCTGATTAATTGCACCTGCAATTACGAACATGCCGGTCTGCGGTGCAGTGCTGATAATTGACTCGAACTCCCAGTATCCGGAATAGTAATCATCTTCCCATTCATCATACCATGAATCATTCCGACACGCCTTTTCCACAATAAAAGGGGCAATAGCACTGTAAGCTGTTCCCATACCAAAAAATACGTCAGTTATCGTAAAGAGTACATTTCCCGTGGTGTAAATATCCTTTTTCTTTAGACATTTTCCACCAACTTCAAGTTTTCCTCCGTCGCAACGAAATTCCCTTCCCTGAGGTGATGGTTTATAAAGCGGGATACAATCAAGAGCTTTCGGATCACACCGGTAACCATCAGGACAGGGGGGATTACACCTGCTGACGCATTCCCCATTAATACAGGTATATCCTGCCCTGCAGGGTGGATTGCATACCTGAGCATTTCCGGATATTATAGTGACAGTGTCGCCTTCGGATATTAACGTAACCGTATCAATTTTTACCTCTTGCACTGAGGAAGTATCTGATATCTTTTCCTGAGCATGAACAGGCATAAGGAATAGAAAAAGTGAGCATACAATTCGAACGATAATAAATTTAATATTAAAGCATTGTGATAAAATTGAAATATGACAAATTCAAAATAAATAGAACTTATTTCCTAAAACAAATATTAACTCGAATATCATCAGCGGGTTATGTTTGAATCTTTGAATATCAACCATGCGAACTTATGAAATATAACGAGGATAGAAAAATGTAACATTTTTTTTGAATAATGTAAATCCCTCTCACCAAGTCTTGTAACTGGTTGAAAAATATAGCATTACAGTTTGTACGCGGGAAAATATTGTTTTCCGTCATAATTTAGTTGAGAAATGTAAAATGCTTTTAATGTAAATTTGTCTATATCGCATACAACGGATTGTTCACACTAAATTAGTACCTTAGAAATAATTTTCTGCCATTTCTTACCCTCAAGGGGCACCATGTGGCACAGAGTGCCCTTCAGGGTAGAAAATTATTTCGTAAAGGTACTTACTTGCAGTTTATCTGCGTTAGGAATACCGGTACCATTTATGAAATCTTCCAATTTCTATCTGTTTTTTCTTATTTGTATTTTTCTTACTGCTGCAAACATATTCCCTTTTTTGCACCGGGAAAATGATAAGATAGTTGATAATTCAGGCTCGGAAGTTATTCTCAAGGGTTTCGGCCTTGGCGGTTGGCTTGTCCGTGAAGGGTATATGCTTCAGATCGAACAGGGTACTACCATAGACTATCCTCTGGCACATTCTGAAATCGAGGAAGCAATAATTGATTTGATCGGGATTGAGGATGCCGAAGAATTCTTCAGGTTGTATGAAGCCAATTTTATTACAGAAGCCGATATTGCCCAGCTCTGTGCATGGGGATGTAATTCAATCCGGCTGCCAATCAATGCAAAAAGGCTGCAGCCACATGAAGGACAGCCTGATAACCCTCCATACATTTATTCTGAAGAGGGGTATCATCTTATTGACTCCTGCCTTAGCTGGTGTGAAAAATATGATCTATGGGTGATTCTGGACCTGCACTGCGCTCCCGGCGGCCAGACTGACGATCATATTGCCGATCCGGTAGTAAAAGGCGAGGCAGGATTGTGGAAATATCCTGACGTGTACTGGCCCATGACCGTTGAATTGTGGCAGAAGATCGCCAAACGGTATAAAGATCGGGAGATAGTTGCCGGGTATGACATTCTCAATGAGCCCGGTCTCGAAGATTATACCCTGGCCGGAACCTTAAAGGACTCGGTACGACACCTGAGTGAACAGATTGTATCCGCGATTCGAACTATCGATACTAACCATATTCTTTTTATTGAAGGCATACGATGGTCGAATGATTTTACCGGCATGACTCCGCCCTGGGACAGCAACATGGTATACACCTTTCATAAATACTGGGATGAGAATAATCAGGCCTCTGTTCAAAAATACGTGGACCTACGAAATCAGTATACTATACCGATTTTCAACGGTGAGACAGGTGAGAACAACACCCTGTGGGGCAAGGGTATGGTTGCTTTACACGAAACAAATAACATCGGCTGGAACTGGTGGACAACAAAAAAACTGGATAATTACACCCAGCCTTTTAATTGCCCGGTTACAAAAGAATACCAGAATATCCTTGATTACTGGCATAACATAAGCCCGAAGCCAACGGCAGAAGCCGCAAAGGCGGCTTTGTTCGAAATAGCTGAGAATTTCAATATCCGTATCGGTGCATGCGAGTTGCTTCCTGAGGTGCTCAATGCGTTGGGATTTGATACCACTACTGATATAAAAAAGAAAAAGATTTTAAATAAGAAACCGGCGGAAAATATTACTATAAAGCAAAATAAAAACGGAAATGCTATTGTACGTTTTAAACTAGTGCACTCTGCACA
>JAUVGS010000264.1 GCA_030593665.1 Chitinivibrionales bacterium
AGATATCCGTTTCAATCGAAAATTGCCATAAACGGCTGTATGAAATCACCCATGCCCTCGGAAATGAAGGGGTTAATTTACGGGCACTGAATCTCGTGGATACCGGTGATTTCGGCCTGCTGAGACTGTTGGTTTCCAATGTTTCCGCTGCCCGGCGCGTTATGATGAAAATGCAGATGCCTGCCCGTATCGATGATGTGATTGCCGTTGAAATTGAAGATAAACCGCACAGCTTTGCAACAATACTCAAACATTTATTAGACGCAAATGTCAAGGTGCTCTATACCTATGCGTTGACAGAATTCTCACCGAGCACAGCCGTCATGATTTTCCGTTTCAGCGATAACGATGAAGCAATTAAAGTTCTGCAGAAAAATAGTATTACGATATTAAATGCCAAATCATTCGATATTGTCCAATAGGGAAAAACGGTAATCGATTATACGATACATATACACGTATAACAAAAAAGTACGGAGGATATTCCATGAAAGCTGATTCCAGCTTTAATCCCAAAAGGTTTGCGGTTATCGGTGCCGGGCCCGTAGGGTGTATCGTTGCTGCGCATCTTGCCAAAGCAGGGTATGATGTAACCCTGTGCGACCTCATACCCGAATTGGTAAAACCGGCAATAACACCCGGTATTATAATCGAAGGGGAAGAAAATTTTCAGCAGGCTGTGGCAAGTACCTGCACTCATGTCGATGAATTGGCTGAATACAATCCTGAAGTTATTATTATTGCAGCAAAGGCAAATGCACTGCCGCTTATAGCTTCAGCAATCGAAAGTTTTTATACCGAGGGCATGTATGTGGTCAGTTGGCAAAATGGTATTAACACGGAACATGAAATTGCAGAAGCCCTCGGCAAAAAGGCCGCTTTACGCGCGGTGGTAAATTACGGATGTCAACTGGTTGCACCGTGCCACGTTAAAATGGCATTCCACCATTATCCCCATTTTATTCAGGAACTTGATCCGGAATCCAAAAGTGCTGCAATTGCTATAGCTGAGATTTTAAGCAAAACAGGTCTGATTACTGAAAAAACAGACCAGATTGTCTCAATAGTCTGGCGTAAGGGCATATTAAATTCCTGCATGAATCCCGTGTGTGCGGTAACCGGCCTGACCATGGCGGAGGCCATAAACGATCCAATAATTTTCCAGATTGTCTGCTCATTGTTAAAAGAGTGTATAAAAGTTGCCCGTGCAAACGAAATCACTCTGGGGTGGGATTTTTATCCAAGGGCAGTCGAATACATGAAGACCGCAGGAAACCATAAACCGTCAATGCTTATTGATACTGAAAACAACAGAAAAACGGAAATTGACTTTATGAATGGAAAGTTCATTGAATTCGGCAATCAGGCGAACATTGAAACTCCGTACAACACAACATTACGGGCGCTGGTAAAGGGATTGGAATCTAAACAAAAGTAACTTTTTAATGAGTATCACAACCCGGCGTTAAAACAAATCCGATCGCTTCGTGAATGCCTTTAGCGTTGCCTGATTTGTCGGATCAGTATAGAGTGCGATTTCCGCTTTATAATCTTCCTCCCTGAACTCTTTTACCGTGCCCTGTACAATTTCATAAATACTATCATTGCCGTCAGCGTCTAACGTTGACGAACGATAGAAAAAATTCCGTTTTAATATTGTTTTTTTCAATTTCATCGTTTCTGTCATAGGAAGGTTAGTAACAAGCCTGATAAAACGGGGAATCATATAGCGGGGAACTTTTTTTTGACAAAACGAATAAAACGTTTTTATATCAAATTCTGCCGGATTATTTACTTCAAGCACATACATCGGGTCATCCTCTTTACCTGTGGACTGGGGCACACCGATAATTCCGGCACTTGTTATTCCTTCAAAGGTAGTAATTAATTTTTCCCCGTCGATTGGGGCCCAGTTCTCCCCTTTGTATCGTACCCAGTCACCGGTCCTTCCAAGGAAAACAAGGTATTTTACACCATTCTTTTCAACAATCGCACCCAAATCACCCAGGCGATAAAAATCCTCACCCTTGATGGAACATATCTTATCTGAGCTTTCTTCCGTGAGTTTATAATAGCCGGTAAACGCCGATGCTCCCAATGATGTTTGACTTACAATAATCTCACCAGCGGATGTGTCAAGATTAAGTATTTTACCCTGTTCGTCAACTTCAGCGAGTACACATTCCTCTAATGTTTCTTCATGTATAACCCGAACGTCTTTTACAAGCTTTCCCACACTATATTCAGGTGTGTTTTCATCAACAGCCGTTATAGCGCCGGCTTCAGTAGACCCGTATACCTCCTTAAATATCTCCAGGCCAAACATTCCGGTAAAAACAGCACGGTTTGCTGCGTTAGTACCGGTGCTGATAACGGTTCGCAACGGCAGATGGGAGTAATCCGCATCCTTTCCCACTGTGCTGGAAATATAATTTATAAGGTACTGTACCGGATCCCCGACACAATTCCAGACAGTAGCGCCGACCTCTTCAATATCTTTTACAAAATTACTGACGCTGAACCTTCTTCGGGTAAGCAGCTTCGCCCCGTTAATAAGTGCCGGCATGATATTAAGGTATAAGGAATTGGAGTGGTTAATCGGCATGCATACATAGCCGACATCCTGTTCAGTGTATTTCAGGATATTCGTTGCAGTCATACCGACATCAATCAGTTTTTTCCATGAAACCTCAATGCCTTTGGGTATCCCGGTCGTTCCCGACGTGAAAATAATAACCCCCGCATTCGACACATCTAATTCGATGGGTTTAAATTCACTGAGGGAAGATGAATATTTCTGCAGTGTTTCCGGTATATCTTCAATACTCCCGTTATCATTACCAGTGCCCTTTGCAGCGAGAAGGATGTATTCCTTTGTAAAGGCAGCGAATCCCACCGTTTTATTTGCCTGTAACACGGTAACAAGGAACGTACCGCCGGTTCCGGGCTGTTCAACACTATCGACAAAAAGAACTTTTATATCGATAGTATTAATATCAAATGCCAGTTTATCTCCGACCTGGGCGTTATTCACTCCAACAAGTGTTGAATCAGTAAACGCACATCCTCCAAGGATATAAAAAAATTCAGGGATATTCTGCATGAAAACTCCCACATGAAATCGCTCTGAAATCTTCTCTCCGTGCTCCCGTTTTAGCTGATGAATCATGTTGCCATACGCCAAAGATTTTTGATAATAATCTCCATATGTTATGGACTGCATTTCACCCTGTTCATCTCTGAACATAATAAAGGGTTTTCCTTTTATTGAGCTGTCTGTACCATGATGCACAATTATTTCAGCAATATTCATTCCTGATATTTCCTCTATGCTCATGGGTAACTCCTGTTGAAAAAGGGTTTTATTACTCTTTTCAACTTAAAAGACAATCGGCTTAGGTTCATCTCCACTATAATCGTAAAAACCTCTGCCGGATTTCTTCCCGAGCATGCCACCTATTACCATCTGCTTTAAAAGTGGTGGTGGAGCATATTTTTTTTTCTTTATACTCTTCATACATTATAGTTGCCACATTATAGATGACATCAAGGCCGATCAGATCGAGCAGAGCAAGTGGCCCCATAGGATGACCGCACCCATACTGCATACCTTTGTCAATATCCTCAACTGATGCGATACCTTCTCCCAGAATCCTTATCGCATCAAGAAGATAGGGAATTAAAAGAAGATTAACGATGAATCCCGCATTGTCCTTAGCAGCAATGGGTATCTTTTTTATGCTCTCAATAAAAGACCATGCTTCTTTGAACGATTTATCACTTGTTTTCACTGTTCTTACCACCTCAACTAACGGCATTAATGGCACAGGATTAAAGAAGTGAAGCCCTAGTACTTTGTCCTGACGTTTGGTTGCCTCAGCAATCTCTATAACGGTAAGTGAAGAGGTATTGGTGGCAAGAATAGTTTTTTCACCACATATATCGTCAAGCTTTTGAAACAGGCCTCTTTTAACCGCAACATCTTCAACAACAGCCTCAATTATAAGATCGCATTGCATAAGGTCATTACTATCAAGAGTCCCTTTAATCCTGCTGAGGATACCATTTTTCTGCTCCTGGGTAATCTTTTCCTTTTCTACTGATCTGTTAAGGAATTCCTCAATCTTTTCCAGTCCGGTTGTCAG
>JAUVGS010000195.1 GCA_030593665.1 Chitinivibrionales bacterium
CTCCCGCTGCATAATAGAATGATCCCCGGACAGCATACCCCCTTTCAGTCAATAATTTCGTAAAATCTTTCTTTATTGTTTTCGGCAACAATACAAAAGTAATCAGAACAATCACCGGGACAGCAAGGACAATACCGAGTGTCTTTAAGGAAAAAGGAGCCGGACTCTTTTTTCGAAGAATAAATAACAGGGAAGAAATAAATGCACAGATAAAAAAGCATACCAGTGCGCCCCTGCTGTTGGAAAGAATCAACGCAAATACCATGGCGGCTGTTGACAGGATTGATACATATCGCACCGGTTTTATATCAGTTGAGAAGGAAAGATAGACTCCGAGAGGAATCATGAGAAGAAGGTATATAGCGAAATAGTTCTTATGGCCGAAAAACGAAATCACCCTGAATCGTTCCGCTTTATGGATCCAATTAATCGGATCTGCATCGAAATACTGAATAATACCGTACAGTGATGCTATCCCCGCCACAATAACGCATAATAGTGATACCCTGTATAAATCATTCCGTTTGAAATAGAAGATAAAAAGGAAGAAGAAAATAATCCCATATACTTGAGGTATGAATACGCTATAGTTAATACTGCTTCTATTCGTGGACAAAAATGTACAAAATAAAAGCAGTCCATAGAGCGCCACAAGCAGGATTATGGGATTTACCGGTAGGGTTATTTTTTCTTTCATGAGTATCCGTACGGTTGATATACTCATAATAACAAGACACACGATCTGAACGACAATATCCTTAATTTCAATGGCTGTCATATTGCCATTCCACACCACAAAGACTACTGCTGCCGGCAGAAAAAGAATCAGATACCTGCAAACATTTTTTATTGCTGTGTCATTTATATCCATATGTCTTTACCGGGAAACTCTCCAAAGCTGCTATTTAAGACCTTCACAGTTGCATACTATTGTATAATTATACCTAATATAAAGTCAAAATATTAATACTACCGCTATTTCTCATTTTTTCAGTGATCCCGGTCACAAAAGGGATTTAGTTTCACGCTCAAATTCCTTTACATCAGCGTAAAGGTTTGTTAAATGAACGCGGGTCATTTCACTCAACTCTATTTCAGTACCGCTTTCAAACAGTAATTTGACACTAGATTCCTCTAAAGTACGAATCTGACAGGTCATTTCCATCCGCATACCAGCGTGCATCGGACGCCATATAGCATTTTCATCAACTTTGACCTCTGCATTCCCAATAACGGTAACAATAGTTACCCACCCATCCGGTGTATCTGCATCTTCCCCGGCCTTTCCCGATTGGAAAATTCCTGACAGAAGAATTCCAAGGATAATGGTTCTACGTATGTTCTGATGCATACCAATACTCCTTTACCTTAAGGTTATAATTTTTTTCACTGACGTGTATTTTCCTGCAACCAGTCTGACAATATATGCACCTGAGGCAACCAGGCGGCCGGTATCGCTCTTACCACGCCATACGACCCGATAATTACCCGGGCCCTGTTTTCTGTCCACCAGTTCCCGTATGACACGGCCTTTCATATCGTATATAACAAGCTTTACTTTATACCGTTCGGTATTCAGCCACCCGTTCGCTTCCCACCGGTATGGCAGGGTGTATTGGATCGTTGAGCGTGCACGGCATGGATTCGGATACGGATGGGTAAGGGCGAATTTGAACGGGAACTTGTTCAGGAAATTTTTATCAGCAGTCACGAAAATAGTACGGTACTGCTCTTTGCTGGTCGGCGTTACTGCGGTGCCGGGCTTATACTCCGTGACACCCTGCGGGGTACCGACAAACAGGTAGAGCGGCATCTCCTTATCCAGCCCGGTGATCGTCAGGTTCAGCGAAGTCACATCCCGTGTGCAGGGTGAGATACCCACCTGAAAAATGTTTACCTTAGAGTCCCATGCACGCCTGATATCACTGGCGAAGCGGTCAATGGAGCGGTTCCATTCCGGATGAGCGAAGAACAGGTAGGGCTCACTGCCCATACGCGGCGGCTCTGGCCGGTCAAGCTTGTCATAACCGTTTTTCGCATACCTGCTGATACCAAACAGGTTGTCCGCATCGGTATTGATATTTGAGGTCAATGCAATACCGAATGTCCACTCGGTTTTATCAACAAAGCAGGTCCGCTTGCGGCGTGAATGCGCTTTACTTATAAAGTAGGGCCGTGATGACAGTGCTACCGAGCCTGCTGCATCAGCCAGTACCCAGTACCCCTCCCATGGGTGGAGTACGCCTTCAGACTCCACAAAATCCCGTTTTGACGCATCCCATTCCCACAGGGTAATCGTACTGTTCCATCTGACCGGATAGGGGTAGGGCGACGCTACCTGGTTCCAGCCGTATTCCGCTTTATGCAGTGGTATCAGTACAGAATCACTCCTTGACAAACTTGAGCTGTCAAGCTGTACCGTTACTGCGCTATTCAGGCGTGTCCAGTAGGAATTACCTGCATCAATGTCAACTATCTGATTTTCCCTGAGGTAGTATTTGTAAAGTGTATTGGGCTCACGCGATTCATCCCAGTGCAGGATAGTACCGGCGTTCTTAAAAGCATCTGCACGAAAGGCTGTTGCAGGAATGGAAATCATATTCCAGACACCGGAGTCTGCCCAGGTATATGCAGACGCGCCTGAAATACTAAAGCTATCCTCAACCGGGGTCGAATCAATCAGGCCGCCCTGATCCTCGGCATAGCAGGTAAAGAAATAAACACCATCAACAAGCGGATAAAAAGTAAACTTTCCGTTGGCGTTTGTGGATGATGCTACGGTACGCTTCGCTGAATCGGTCAGGGTCGCATGGAAGGTAAATACCGTGTCAAAATCATCAGTTCCGGTAACCGTATACTGTGCAGCGCCAAAGGCTTTTTCCTTCTTGGTGAGCTGCGTTTCAGGCCCGTCATTGGTATTTACGACATAGATAGCGCCGGTACTGCTCGAAGCCAGGCCGCCTTTATCGGTCACGGTAAGCACAAATTGAATCAACCCGGTATTCGCATCTTGTGGTGTTCCCGTGATAGTAAAACGTATCAGTGAATCGGTACTGTCACCGGTTATCAGACTCGCACTCAACCAGGTGATATCCGATCCGAATGTCACAAAAACCGAATCACCACTGTCAGGATCAAATACCGCGACTTCACCGGTAACCGGGCTGTCCTCGTATGCGGTATCCGGTAATGCAACCGATGCAATGGTCGGTATATCATTGGTGTTCAGCACGTTCAGGACCAGCGCGGCAGTATCCGTACCTCCCCTGCCATCATCTGCGGTAACAGCAAATGTATGCTCACCAACGTCATCGTTGCCCGGTATCCATGTGATAGACTGGGCAGTCTGTGATACTACCATATTTTCCGGTGTATCCACCAGGGAAATGGTAACCGGATCATTATTGATATCACGGATGAAATTTTCAACGGTCCAGGTCGCGTCTTCATCAACCGTATCTTGTGAGACCAAGGTAATAACCGGTGCCGTGTTTTCAATCAACACACTATCGCTTCCTGCCGGACCAACATTACCAGCGCTGTCAAAGGGAGCCCAGATCGCCAGCCACCATCCCTGTTTCGTAATATTGTCAAGAATAAAGGTGGTATCGCGATATTCCAATGTTATTGCTATCGCGGTATCTCGGGTTACTGCTACCAGTGCATTAAAACTGAATTGAATTCCCGCTTCAGTACCAGCACTACTATCGGGAAGGTTCAGTGAAACGGATACCGCACTGTCGCCGAGGTTACCGAACACAGCCGTTATAACATTTTCAGGTGCAACGCCGTCGGGAAGCGCAACCGTATCACTTGCCCTGGAGGAGTAATCTGTCAGGTTACCCGCTTTGTCAACAACAAATGCGGCGACAAACACGTCAACGCCGTATGCCGGCAGGCTGGACATGGTTATGGATGAAATGGTGCTGCTGAGTGTTATTGAGTATTCACCGGATTGGGGTGTCATCGGCATTGCATTTACCGAAGCACACACCTTTACCTCTTTGGCGTCCACGCTTGTTGAAGGTGACCATGAAACGGTCATGGTTGAACAGTTCACTGCTGAACCGGTTAATGCCGTCACCGGCTCGGGTGGATTGATATCATCAACATAGGTAACCGGTAAACCGTTCGAATAATCAATACGATCATTGAAAAGGAAACCATTGCCAAAAGTATTAGCTTCAACATAGAGAGAAAGGTTTGTACTGATATCGGCCCATGATTCAATAAAGGCAGCCTGGGCGGCGCCAACAGAGACTGTTACTGTGTCAAGGGCATTGTTAAACGTATAGGCCCACGGAGCCGCCAGTGTCACAGAATCTATCATGCCGTCGGCGGCATAAATAAAGAGGCCCAGTTTCATTGACGAATTGATATAGTCCTGATCGAGTGGCGTACCAAAAGTTACTGTCAGTTCATCCCGTTCCCCTTCATATGAAGCTGTACTGATTTCAAGTATGCTGAAGTAGGTAATATTGCTGTTTGCCGCCTGCGCGACCGGGCTTTCTGCAGCACCCTGATACTGAATAGTTATTTCATAGGTTGCACCCTTTGCAAGAAAATCATTTGGCTCGGAGGAAACAGAAGAGATAAAGTCACCCTGTGACAGGTTCCCACCTGCCAGAATTTTGGTATAGGTCCCTGCACTTTCCACGCTCGGCATAAAATTAATCACATGCGGTGAATTCGGATCACTGGTTCCACCGGTTTGAGAAAAAATCATTTTCACAGAACTACTCATGGCTGCTTCAGGAAGAGTAAAGCTGATGCCGAAGGTGGAATCAAGCGTTGTTCCGGCTATTGGTGTAATTAATGTTGGCGGATCAGTAATAACATCAATAGTTACAAAGTCCCAGTCAGTATCCGAGGTTAATCCGGGGTGTGCATTACCGGAAGCATCAGTAAAGCAGGTAGCATCAAACATAACACAGTATCCGGTCTGGCCTGCCAGTGTTACATCAGGGTTAACCGTAATGGTATTCGAACCGCCACCGGTCACCTGTGCAGTGGTGACATCAATATTTTCCACAACACTCAAATCCGATGATT
>JAUVGS010000011.1 GCA_030593665.1 Chitinivibrionales bacterium
ATGTTAAATACCGGCAGGGTCTGGATATGCAGGGAAAAAAAAGCATGCGTGTTTTTTCACCCGGAACACCTGATTCAGGGATTGTTCAGTATCAGTTACACAACCTGCCGGTTGAAAAGACCTATATTTTTCGCATTGCTTCAGATGACCGGAATCTGCACCTTATTGAAACCATTTCAGCGGGTGGAACGTATACGTGGGTTGATACTGCAGGTATTGGTATTCAATACATAATCAGCACGACTTCCGGATTATTGTCAGTATCGAATAGTATGGAAGAGTATTATGCCGGCAAGGAAGTTTCAAATGAAATAGTTGATCTGCGCAATACGAATAATATGTCTGACTATATTATTATTACGCATAGCACGTTTAAAAATCAGGCGAATGATCTTGCTGATCATAAAAGCTCAATCAATAGGTTTACCAATCCGCGAGTCGTAGATGTTGAGAATATCTACCGGGAGTTTTCCGGCGGGAATCAGGACCTGTCGGCACTACGTAATTTTCTTTTTTACGCGGCGAATTTCTGGACGCCGGTAACCATCGACGATGATCCGGGACCGGATTATGTAGTGCTTTTTGGGAATGGCCATTATGACTATAAAAACTATTCTACGCAGGAGAAGCTTTATATACCGACTGCCCAGATTAATATGTCGAGTTCATATAAATGTGTTGAGGATTTTTTCAGTTGCATTGATAGTGGTCACGTTTTAGATGGTAATATTGCTCCGCACCTGTTCCTTGGCAGGATACCGTGTAATAACACGATTGAAGCGCGGAATGTCGTTGATAAGATAGTTGATATGGAAGGTTCCGATGCAGACTGGGGTGCCTGGCGAAACAGGGTGCTGCTTGTCTCTGATGATGACAGGCAGGGCTTTGAAAAAGATTATATTGCCCACTATATCGGCAATGAAGATATTGACCGAAGGATCAGAGAGCAGCGGCCGGCAACTGAGATTAGAAAGGTTATTCTTTTTGAGTATGAATGGAATGAGCTGTTTCAAAAGCCGGAAGCAACCGCCGCACTGCTTAATGAATTTAATAGGGGTAGTGCTATTGTAAATTATTTCGGGCATGGGAACCAGAGCGCCTGGGCGGATGAAGGCGTCCTCAATAAAGATAAAGTCGTCATGTTCACCAACCATAAGCGGTATCCGATTGTCAATTCCTTTTCCTGCGCGGTAGCCTATTTTGACAAACCGGATATGACCAGTCTTTCTGAATTAATGATAACCACGGCAAATGCAGGCGCGATCGCAACAATTGCCAGTGCCCGAACCGCATTCGCAACCGCGAATACTGAAATGTCCAAAGAGTTTTTCCGTATTTTTTTTCAAAATGACACCTCGTGGACAGTGGGACAGGCATACAGTTTTACCAAATTGACAAAGAATCTGAAACATTATGTACTGCTTGGCGATCCTTCAATAAAGTTTATAGAACTTACCGATTCCGTGACAATGGATATTATTCAAGCGGATGGTTCTCCGCTCCCCTATGATACCTTGATAACTGTTGATACGATATGGCAGGTAAACGATTCTAATAGCGTTGAAACTATTATCATTGACACGCTCATCAACAAGAAGTTGAGTGCGTTGCAGCAAGTTACCGTACGGGGTACGATCCTGAATAACAATACAGTCAACACGTTGTTCGGGACATCAGGGCAGCCGGCTTATGTGCAGTTGGGGCTCTATAATCCTGTTCAGGATTCTGTGAAACGAAAGGACGGCGGCACCTTCTCCGATCCAACCTACTGTTTGGCCGGGACACCGGTATTTGTCGGAAAGCTTGAGGTAGCGCAAGGCCGGTTTGAGCAAAAAATACTGATACCACGCAATGTTGCTTTTAACAAGCCGAAAGTAACTTTGACCGCCTATGCATATACCGGGAAGGATTTTGGCTTGGGCCATAAAGGAGACCTGATTTTCAAAGGTTCCGGAGACAGCCTGGTGACGAATAGTGACGGGCCGAGAATTACTGTCAGGCCGGTGTATAATCTTGATAATTTCAACTCGCAGGCTGGCTTTACTGATAAGATAAGTTCTTTTCTGCCGCTCGAATGTGAAATTAGTGTCTGGGATGAAAATGGCATCGATGTATCCGGCCTTGGCCCTGATGAAGGACTCACGTATGAAATTAATGGCAAACGGCACAATATTAATCATAAATTCACCTTCGATGAGGGAGAGTTTACAAAAGGACGTGCGAATGTCGTCTTTGATGAGAAAGTACTGGAGACCGGCACCTATGAAATGATGATCAGGGCACAGGATTTACTCGGTAAAGTTTCAAAGGAGGCTATAACCCTCGAAATTCTGAACGAGGAAGATTTTAAACTTGGCCATGTGTTTAATTATCCCAATCCGGTGAGAATGGGAGGCATGACCAAATTCTATTTCTATCATTCAAATACCTTCTTCGAAATACATATTAAAGAAACGTCGATATCAATAAATCCGAGGATATCATGTTCCATAAAGATATTTACTTTATCGGGAAAATTAATCAAGGTGTTTCATAATGCAACAAATGGTCAACCATGGGATTTAACGGATCAGAGAGGCAATAGATTACCGCCGAATATCTATTTGTACCGTGTGACAGCAAAGATGCTGGGAGGCGGCGTGTCCGGGAATGAAAAAATCGTTAAAAGCCCGATTAGAAAGCTCGTTATTCATCCTCCCCGGTAAGCGAAGCGTGGATGCGTAAAAGCGTGAAGCGTAAAACGAGAGACACTCATCATTTAATGGCAATTACTTTCGAATTCCCACAAGATATTGAGTAATTACGTTTTACTCTAATTGCGCTGAAACAAAACTGCATGCGGAATGTCATCCCGGACAAAGGCATCATCCTTATATGAATAGAGCGAATACTCACCATACACTTTCCTGATTATAATCGGATCTAAATTATACCGCTCAATAAAATCAGTTCGACCGAATATAAGTGATGATTGTAATAATCTCCGCACGCCTGTTTCATTATAAAACTTAAGCCCTTTATAACTGAAAAAATTCTCATCATTATAAAGATCCTGTGCTGCGAAATGAATATGAGGATGTTTCACTTGCAATGATCTCGCCACTATCGGACAGGTCCGGTCAATTAACACATACTTTTTCTTATAAAACGGATCATTGGTGTTACTCTCAATAGCATCTGAGATAGCACTAATGTGTGCATCTACTTTTTCGAGGTATCGATAATGTGACTGTGCCATAAGGTAAACAGATTGTATTCTGTCCAGCCAGATAAAAACAAATCTCTGTTTTCTATATTTGGGGGCTATATAACTATCTATATCCGGGGATGAATAGGGGGCAAAGGCAAAATAGAATGCCTGCAGGATGATTAAAGAAAGGAGCAGTTTCCTGCGGCAGGTATGGCTATGCATCGCCAGAAACATCAGGCACATGACACCTCCGGAAATCAGCAATATGTACCCTTTGGAATAGGCGTAAAAGAGGAACACAAGCAGCGGTGGCACAATCCAGACCAAAAGGATTTTAACAAAAACAGATATCCGGTCTTTGGGAAAGAAATCCTTACCGGCACTCTCTTTTTTCTCTTTCTTCGGAAAAATAAGAATGCCGGCAACTGCTATCAGGAATGAAATCCCTGTCGTAACATTGAAGGAAATGAAACGATACAGATTCTGAGGTAAGGTAAGCGGATCCATTGGGTCATGCGTTTTATATAATGCTAAATACGGTGACAATCCTCCGGCGGAATAAATCATGGGCACCAGCCATGCAAAAAAGACAAGCACTCCAATACCATGTGCATACACACATTTCTTCCAATCAATACCGCTATTTCTGTGGTACTCAAACCAGAGATACGCATATAACGGAAAAAGCAGAATGACGGAACTCTGTCTGACACCTGCTCCGAAAGCCATAAAAATTGGTAACAAATATGTCCATCGAGATGAAAATCCCAGATATACCAAAGTGACACTGAAGAAAAGATCAAACGAGTAGATCTCAGTGCTGCAGCCAAAGAACCAGACAACCGGGTTCGTTGCGGTAAAAATGGCAACATACAATGCATCGCGTGTACCAATCAATTTCTTAAGGAGTAAAAACAGCATCCCAATGGCAAGGCCTGAGTAAATAGCCGATAGCAGGGTCATTGCAGTAAACGCTTTACCGGTAATGAGTGTAAGCAGGGATAGAAGTTTCACATGCACAAAATATCCCGGGAGATGCGGACGGGTATTGACCAGCGAATATGATTTCACTCCCAGGGCGAAATTTGAATCATCAAAGGAGAAGCCATTACTGTTCCATGCGGAAAACAATATATATACTACTGTTATGATAGAAGCACAAAGCAGCGCAATAACAAAACGATGCTGAAAAATCTCTTTTTTCAAATAGTCTTCCTTGTGATGTAATTATTGTAGAGACGTATAATTATGCGTCTCTAACATGGGAAAAAATATACGTCGTGCATAAATCCAAATATTTATAAATAATGGTAAGGAGACATATTTTTTATCCTCATAATTTTAAATGGAAGCTCCTGGATTAATCTTAGTAAAAGCTGAAAAGCATTTTCAAATCTTTCAGCTTAACTGATATTAATTCCAGAAACTATTTTAATAACCGTTTCTGGCAATGCCATAGTATGAGAGTACGTAGAAGTATACTGATAAGGAGTGTAAGTAGTTATGCCTACCTATGAATACAAATGTAAAAAGTGCGGCCATCAATTTGAAGAGTTTCAGAATATTACTGAAGAACCGTTAAACACCTGCCCGCAAAAGGGTTGCTGCGGGACTGTGTACCGTATCATTTCATCGGGAGCGGGATTCCTTTTTAAAGGATCGGGATTTTACGAAACTGATTACCGCTCGGATTCATATAAAAAAGCTGCGGAGGCTGATAAAGGCACAGCCCCCTCATCTTCAACTAAAAGTACCGGTGATAAAAAATCCGATTCGGTCGAGCCATCGCAGAAAAAATCACCTGATAAGAAATCAGAATCATCGAAAAAAGAGTCATAACTGTAACACTATATATCTTAGTCATTATGTTTATTGACGAAACAGTAATTCATGTCAAAGCGGGCGATGGTGGTAATGGTTGTTTTTCCCATCTGCGCGAGAAATATATACCGCGAGGCAGGCCAAATGGCGGTGATGGCGGCCGGGGAGGACACGTGTATGCGCAGGGATCGGTGCATGCACAGACACTGCTGGACGTCTCCTATCACCGGTCATACACTGCTGATCGCGGCATGCATGGGAAAGGCTCCGACAAGTATGGGAAGAAAGGTAAGGATACTATCATTCCCATACCCCTGGGAACCATTATCTCTGACAGTACGACAGGTGAAATACTCCACGACTGCGTACAAGCCGGCCAGAAAGTTTTTCTTGCCAAGGGAGGTCGCGGCGGCAGAGGTAACGGCTCACAGGCAAACCGGAGGAATCCGAATCCCGACCATGCTGAACAGGGGAAACTCGGTGAGGAAAAAAAACTGCGTTTTGTTCTGAAAGTACTTGCCGATGTCGGACTGGTGGGCAGGCCAAATGCCGGTAAATCAACATTTATCTCCTTAATCTCGCAAGCACACCCTAAAATTGCCGACTATCCATTTACCACGACAAAACCCCACCTGGGCATTGTAAAAATTCCTCATGAATTCGAAAGCTTTGTTGTGGCAGATATTCCCGGACTCATAGAAGGTTCCTACACCGGGAAAGGTCTCGGTATTCGTTTCCTCAAACATATTGAAAGAACCCGGGTTCTTGCCGTTATGGTTGAAGCAACAGTCGAGGATCCCCAGGCGGAAGCAGAAATGCTTATCCATGAACTTAAACAGTACAGTCCGGCCCTTGCAGAAAAACCGAAATGTTTCATTCTGACCAAAATTGATCTTATTCCGGAAGGTTCCCTCAAAAAACTTTCCGACTGGTTTTTTATATCTTCCATTACAAAATCGGGGATTCAGGATGTGATCTATACATTTAAGAAACTGATCGATGAGACCGATAAGGAAAATTAATTCTAAAAACCCAGTTACAATTCACCGCAGAGTACACAGAGAAAAAAAGGAAATAGATTATTTTATAAACAAATGATTTCACTAAAAAATAATGATACTTAAATGATGGTAATAGTTTCATGATTTAGTATTCGTCAACACGCCGCTCTCTGCGCTCGTAACTACTCAACATTTTGTAAGAATTCGAAAGTGATTGCCATTAAATGATGAGCGTTTCTCGTTTCTCGTTTCTCGTCGTTCGTTTCACACATCACGCTTCACGAGCAACGCTTCGCAAACAAGTCATAATCATCAGCATCAATAATCTGTACTTTTGAAAAACTGCCTATCTTAACGTTGCCGTCAACAAGAAATACCTGGCCGTCAATTTCCGGAGCATCTCCCTGAGTTCTTCCCTGGAACGTATAATCAGGTATATCACTTACACGGTCAATAATAATTTCCATAGTGGTACCGATATGTGATTCACAGATTTCTCTGCTGATCTCCTTTTGAACGTCCATAAGCAATTCGCATCGTCTTTGAACGGTAGTATTCCGCGGGCGCGGTTGCATGGTATATGCCTTTGTTCCTTCTTCAGGTGAGAAGGGAAAAACCCCTGCTTTTTCAAAGCGGGCCCATTCGACAAAGGCAAGCAGTTGCTGAAAGTGGGCATGCGTTTCTCCGGGAAATCCAAGGATAAAAGCAGTCCTGATGGTTGCATCAGGAACGCGAGTGCGAATACGTTCTATGGTCCGGTGGATATCTTTTGACCGGGGAGGAGTACGGTTCATTTTTCTCAGAATCGGATTTGCAATGTGCTGAATCGGTATATCAAAATAGGAACAGAGACGTTTTTCAGAAGCCACCAGATTACATAGATCATCGCTGATATAGCGGGGATGGAGATACATCATTCGTATCCAGTGGAATGTAGTGTCACGCAGGAGTTTTTCAAGAAGGTGCGTAAGCGATGAGTTACAATCCTGTCCATAGAACGAGGTATCCTGTGATACGATAATACATTCCTGCACCCCCTGTTCCGACAGCCATTGCGCTTCTTCAAGTATCGATGCACAGGAACGGCTCTGAAACGGCCCCCTGATTGAAGGAATTATACAATACGTACAGCGGTGTGAACAGCCGTCTGATATTTTAAGATACTGAGTGGCAAAAGGTTCCGTTAAATTCCGCTGAAACGAGGAGGTACCGGTTGTTTTGAAATAGTGGTCAAGTTCTTCCTGCCAGTTGTTTATACCTATCCACAGATTAACTTCAGGGAATTCCATTTGTATCTTTGCCCGATACCGTTCAGAGAAACAGCCTGAGACAATGAGTGTAGTGCATACGCCCTCCTTTTTATACCGTGCCATCTCAAGAGTAGTATTAATAGCTTCTTCTGTAGCTTCCAGGATGAAGGTGCAGGTATTGACGATGATTATATTTGCCTGTGCAAAGTCATCAACCAGGGTAAAACCACCGGATTGCAGATATGAAAGAATAAAATCACCGTCAACGAGGTTTTTACTGCATCCGAGGTTATTAAGTGCTACTGTCTTCATGTTATGCAATCAAAGAAAATGTGTAAGCGTTCACAGGTTCAGGGCTCCCCGTTCAGAGGCTAAATCGATTTTTCTGTGAAAAACCGTTGTGAATGATGCTTGGGTTTGTAAATTTTGGATTTCAACCTCTGAACGGTTACGAAAATGTGTTATAAAAATTTAATTCCATACAAACAATCGCTCAATTTAGTACCTTAGAAATTATTTTCGTGAAGGTACTTACTTGCAGTTTGTCTGCGTTAGGGTAAAGAAAAATGGATTTCGTTTCACAACGAAATCCATGGTATATTTAAAACTATATACGGTGACTGCTGTTACCAGCCTGTAGTATCCGATCCCCATTCATCCTCGGCTTCACCCCATTCATCCTCAGCAGTTGTTGCGTCGCTTTCCGGTGTTGTTTTGGCAGGAGGTTGTGCTGCCGGTTCGGGTATCGTGGTAGTTGTCGCAGCCGCCGGAGTTGTGACAGGTTCAGAGGTGCCCCAGTCATCTGCCGGAGCCTGTGCTGCCGGTTCGGAAGTAGTTGCCGGTACAGGTTCCGGTTCAGAAGCTCCCCAGTCTTCTGCAGGCGGTGTTGTAGCGGGCTCTGAGGTATAACCGCGTTCATAACCGCCGCCGCTGCTCTGCCCTAATCCTTCGTAACCGCCCATGCCGACATTGTCATTTGACCGGTTGTCAACCCAGTAATCATAGCCTTCGGGAGTAAGGTAGTCTACCGCAAAATTTTTTGCTGTTGAAATGCCGTTGAAACCACCGATTCGAATCCGCTGGTATGTTCCGATAAGGTCGGGGGTTGGATTGTCAACTTCGGCAATGTATGTCGGATAGCCTTTGTTTTCTAACTTTGCAACAACGTCTTGCGCCAGAGCTTTTGAAAGAACACAGGAAACCTGTACGACATAACGGCCATTAGGATCAAACTGCGGTGTGGAGGAAGGGGTAGAGAAATTATCCGGTTCTTCTTTCTTCTCTCCTTCTTCGTCATAAAACTCATCAAAGATGTCGTCAGACTCTTCTGTTGTGACGGATTCGATTTCTGCCTGATCAGCAGCTTCATCTGCTTTCTTTTTCTTGCCGCACCCGCAGAACAGTATACAAAAGATGAGCAGTAAACTCATCAGTGTTCTCAGAAGCATAGCTCCTCCTCATTAAAAAAACAGAACGGAATGAATTATCAAATGAAATATTAAGTTGTATCCTAATACAATGATACTATTAAAATTAAATTACTTTCAAGACAAATGCCACATTTTAAAACAACAAGTTATAATCCGTTCGGGAGACCGCTAAGCAGTTTTTGCGCTTCGACAGCTTGCGGTGTTCCCGGACAGGTATCAATAATCGTCTGTAGAGTAGTCATAGCTGTTTGAATTCGTCCATTATTTAGAGCCTCAATTGCTTTCCTGGAAAGCTTTGCAGCACGTTTGAGCTTTTTACTGTATTTACTTGACGGTGCGTTTTTATTTGTTTTTGATGAGATGGCGAATTGGTATGCATTATACTGTATCGTTAAATGAGATATTGATTTATCCGGCAAAAAGTAGGTGATTTCACGTTTGTTAAAGAGAATGTACTGTTCTTGTTTACTATAGGAAGCTGAAAGTGCGAGTACCGGCACTGAATCAATATAAAAACAGAGTTGAGAGGGAAGGAGAATATTCTCTATGGTTGTATAGGTAAAAACATACGAATGGGTGGAAACCTTTGGTACAGGACGGTCCTGCTGATCTGTAGAAATGGAACGGGTGTGTTTTTTTACCGACAGCTCATGAGCCAGCATGGTCTTGGGATCAATGGCAATATGCAATTCTGTGAGCCAGCTTTCATGAACGTACGCGCCCATGTCTTTGTAGTTATAACAGAAATGTTTTCCCTTCGGTGTCAGGGTGTATTGGGTAAGCGGGATTCCATTACGTGTTTTCTGTGAGCGCGTTATCGTGGTTGCATTCTGTATCTGTAAAAACGTTTCTTCCTCCTGATACCGGAGAATGGAATTAAGGATAATATCAGTCATTTCCACGGGGTTTAAGATGCCGGAAAGAAGATCACGCGTCTGTATCGTGTAGGCGTTATTGGTGATTACCACCTGGAAACCCTTCCGTTTGTCAAATATCTCCGAATATAAGACCATTTCGACATCAAGGGTGTCAAGTACGCTTTTAATTTCTTCTGCAATGGAACCGGAGAGTGTTAAGGGTACCGTGTACTGTTTTGGGAGATGATTAGACAGCAATGTGTAAGGCGATTGTATCCGGGAAAGCGGCAGGTAGTGCTTCGACAAGTTACTTGACGCAGGATAAAGTGTCATGCCTGCGAGGATACAGATGAAAAAAGGTTTTATTTGTTTATATGAAGTCATGGTAATATGTAATTAGTTTCTGTTAAATATTGACAGATGATCGTCATTCCCGCATGTTTTTAGCGGGAATGACGTTTTCGGCCAGATACTAAATAAATAAAAATCTCAAATCTAAATCATACCTTTTGATGACGGCACCTGATCGGAAGCACGTGGATTTATACTGCACGCTTCACTCAGTGCACGTCCAAACGCCTTAAAAACAGCTTCTACAGAGTGATGGCTGTTTCTTCCGCGAAGGAGGTCAACATGCAGGGTAATCCGTGATGCATTGGAAAACGCTTTAAGGAAATCCTCAACCAGGTCACATTCGAAATCATTCACCTTTCTGTCAACAAGTTCGACCGAGTATACGAGGTTCGGCCTGCCGCTGATATCCATACATACACGGGCGAGTGACTCGTCCATGGGGACATATACCGTACTGAACCTGGTGATACCTTTATAGTCCCCCAGTGCCTGAGAAATCGCTTCACCAAGACAGATACCTATATCCTCAGCGCTGTGATGAAAGTCAACGTCAATATCACCTTTACAGGTACAGGTAAAGTCAAACAACCCATGCCTCGCAAAAAGCGTTAACATGTGATTCATAAAGCCGTTGCCGCTGGAAATAGTCGAGTCGCCTTTTCCCTCAATGGTGAGTATAATATCGATATCGGTTTCCTTGGTTTTTCTTTTAATTGTTCCCTGACGTGCCATCGTATAATTCTCCATATTAGTTGTTAATTGTCCGAGAAGAAATCGGTAAGTACGTGCATGAGTTTGCTATTCTCCTCTTCCGTGCCGATAGTAATACGCAGACAGTTCTCAAGCATCGGGTAGGAAGAAACATCACGGATGAGAATGCCGTTATCTTTCAGATACTTAAAAAGTGAATCTTTCTGTTTCGTCCGCATCAGTATAAAATTCGCTGTTGTAGGATAAATGTTGTCAAACGGCAATGTCTGTATGAAATCATACACGACATCCCGTTGTGCGTTAATATACCCAACCGCTTCTTCGAGTTCCTTCCGGTGTGAAAGCAGCACCGTTGCAGCATGCTCAGAGAAAAAGTTGATAGTATACGGCAGTTTTATCTTGTTGATTTCCCTGATAATTTCAGCGGTGCCTATCATATATCCCAACCGAATCCCCGCACCTCTGAGTGCTTTAGAGAACGTTCGGGTGATTATCAGGTTGGGATACTCGTTGATAAGAGGTAATGCGTTGTAGCCGCCAAATTCAACATATGCCTGATCGAGTAAAAGGAAACCGTTATGTATTTCCAGGATCCGTCGCACCTGGCTTTCAGACAGTGCCGCCCCGGTCGGATTGTTGGGTGAACTGATGATAATAACGGCGTCAGGAAACTGCCGGGAAGCTTCACAGATACGATCACAGTTGTAACTCATGTCATCATTAAGGGAGACCTCCTGAGGGTTCCTTCCCAATCCGCTGCTGAGCAGTTTATAGACCGTAAATGTCGGCTGGCAGAAAATAACCGGCCCATCCGGCTCCGTTAAAGAAAGAAGCAGCAGTAAAAGCATCTCATTCGAGCCGTTGCCGGCAATGATGTTATCCGCAGTAGAGCCCGCATAATTTGCCAGTGCCTTTTTAAGCTCATCAGGAATAAAATTGGGGTAACGATTCCAGGGGCGCTCTTTACAGAGTGCCAGGATATCATCTTTTATCGATTCTGGCCAGTCAAAAGGGTTCTCATTCTGATTGAGTTTGGCAGGGACATTTTCGGGTTTGAGATGATATGCCTTTAGATTTCTGACATTCGGATTAATACGATTAAGCATTTGACTTACGTTCATAGTGTTTCCCGATGGTATCACTCAATTCACCAATTCTCTTTTCCAGCCCATTCAATTCCAAAGAGACATGAAATACAAGAATCATGGTCCCGATAAGAGCAATGATAAGGAAGATTGTTAACATAACGGACCTCTCTCTACACAATGTGATTTTTCGTAACCGTTCACAGGTTCAGGGTTCCCCGTTTATCCCAATGCAAAGTTTAAAATGTAAATTGCAAATTGCAAAATTAAAAATGCAGAACCCAGAATCCGCAAAAGGTTACGTTTCATGTTTTTCCCCAATTTCTAATTTCAAGCCGGGAACGGCAACGATTGTTCTTACTTAAAATAATAGGTGTGCTACGCATCAGAAATGGATATATTGAACACCGATTACCACAGGTTATATAAGCGTCATAGATTTTGTCGATCATCAGACCTAAAATAAGTCTATAATATCTAAAAACCCACATTTTATTAGTTCGCTATAGCAAAATTATGACGCATAAATAATTTAATTGCGCTG
>JAUVGS010000581.1 GCA_030593665.1 Chitinivibrionales bacterium
TACGACATCGCTTTCACTGTTATGGCAGCCTGTCGATGAGAAGCACAACATGTTGTACGTACTTGCGCTAAATGGATACCCCCCCTACTGTAAAATTAGATGAAGCGAGGAATTGATTCATGGCTGAAAACAAAAAAATTCCTGGAAGTAAAATGACCGCTGGAAAAGTACCATTGTTACTGGTGCTGCTTTATTTTACTACGGTAGTATTCAGTGAAGAACTTGATGTTATCAGTACGCTCAAACAGCTTGATGAGCCGGCAGTTTCAATTCTATTCCTCATTGACCACTCGGGTAGTATGAGCGGTTCAAGTACCAGTATTCCTGGTATGGACCGGTGGGGAGAACGGTTTAGAGTACCTTCCGCACTAGTTGACAGTATTTGCAATCTTTTTGATAGTGCGGAAGTCGCAGTTGTTATATTTCGGAAATATCTCTACTACGATCCTGCGGATGACAGCAGATTTAAACAGTGCCCGGAACAGGATACCGGGGCGTATTTACCCCTTTTTAAGCTCGATTCATCCTATGCGCCTGATGGGAAAATGGGGTTCCAGATTGTAAAAGAGTATCTTGACAATGATACGGTATCATCGGGCGGCTATGATTATGTTGATCTGAAATACTCGCCGTCTAATTTAAACATAAACGGTGCTAGTACAAATATCACAGCAGGTTTTCATGCAGCAAAAGATGCATTTAGAACAGCCAGGTATCCCAAAGAACGTCAATTTATTATCTTCTTTTCAGATGGTGTGGCAACGCTTCCGGTATCGCAGGCAAATCAGTATATTGAGGATGTCAAGGCTGATATACCCACGACTTTTACCATATATTTTACCCAAAATCCCAATCCGCCTCAGGACCTTGTTGATATGACCAATAATATCAAAGTGAATAATTATTCAGTCATGAATGACAGCAGTGCGTTGTGGGCTATTGATCTGGGAACGCAGACTTTAATGGACTTTTTGCTGGATAATATTCTTACCGTCATTATCGATGAAAAAACGCCAAAAATTATTCCTTATAACTCTCCCACATACAATCGACGTCCTACCCTCACATGGCGCCCGCCACAAGAACCATGTTCAAGCTATACTATCCAGATTTCAGCAGTATCGGATTTCAGCACTCCGGTAGTAAATGTACCGGTTGTTGATACCTTTTATACAACGCAGCTTGATTTATCTTTCGGCACGATTTACTGGAGAGTAAAATTGAATATTTCCAACTGGTCTAAAGTCAGCTCATTCTTACTGCTGGATAACCGTGTTCCTGTGTTGATTCCGCATGAAAGCCCGACCCAGCAGGTTCAGCCGACATTAACCTGGCACAGGCCGCCCGGCAGTGTTTCTGTCTATACCATCCAGGTATCTTCTGTGCATACATTTAATCCTGTTATTTTAGAGAAACCTGTTCTGGATACTTTTTACACCTGTCAAACTCCGTTGACTTATAGGACAATTTACTGGCGTGTGAAAGGTGACGATTCAGACTATTCCACA
>JAUVGS010000204.1 GCA_030593665.1 Chitinivibrionales bacterium
CACGGGAAATCCAGATGTCGAGCATTTTATCACCAAGAACATTATTATAGTAATTGCGGTCAAAATAGGAGTGTGCATTTATCGTTGTATCAAAAGTCGTATCAGGCCCAACTATGGTATCAATAGTAATTATGGTATCAATTTTAGGGTAGTTCCATAAATCAAGGTCAGAGTTATATGTAGTATCGTTATTTGAATCCCAAATATCCATATAATAATAATCGACCGGGTTAATTTTAAAATGCCCTTTCCTGCCATAGGCAAACATCGGAATTGGAATATTTCCAATTAATACAGCTCCTTTTAAAGAATCACCGCTCTGCACCCCGTTATTATATTCATCAGAAAGAATCTGCCAGAGCCTGTAGGGACCGTTACGGCCGGTGTCATCCGGCAGCATCTCAAACACAACCGTGTCAACGGTGATATCTTCGATATTTTGAATATCCGTCATATACTGTTCCAGTTTTGGCCGTCCTGTCTTGTTATCATAATAATATTCATCAACAACAAGGAGTACTTTAGAATATAATGCCATGACCAATAGTAACAATGTTAAGGCTATTTTTCCTGTTACTCTATTCATCACCAGCCTCCTTCTCTATAATTCTGTCTTTCGTCACAGCAACATACCCGGAGAGATCCGTGAAATGTTTATAACTTCTTCTAGAGGGATCCTGCTGAGGGTTTGATGATATATCCCTGATTATACTTGAAATCTGCTTCTCAAGTTTCTGAAGCTTTTCAACACATGCAGAGTCCCCATATTGCTCCAGGGCCAATATAAGAATTTCGAATTCTTTGCTGTTCATATAACATTGAGAATTTAGAAACAAATCCGGAATGTATGTTTCAGCACTTATCCCCCCTATTTTCAAGAATGCCCGGAGAATTGCAGTTTTTACTTGCTCCGCATCCGCAGGAAACCATCGATGAGCCGCTTTATAGATTTCCGCCATTCTGTCTGCATATTCATCAACGCCATAACGTCCGATTAGCACAGTTGCTTCTCTGATTAATAAAGGTCTGTATGAGTTCAACGCGTCGTCCAGAGCATCATATACCCAGTCAGGTATATCGGGTGGCAGTCCCCGTATGTTCAACCAGCCGGGCAAATCTTTCAGGACATACCTGCGCACATAATCGTTATTTTCTTCATAGAACGATTCCAGCGAGTCCAAATCCGGGATACCTTCCATATCCTCTCTGACGCCTGCCTGTGAGCTGAAAAAAGGAGCTGACAACAGTATGGTTACATAACACATACAGCATGCCCCTGCTAACTGTTTAATTTTCTTTTTCATAAAAACTCCCGGTTAATACGGTTACGGTCAGGGTTATGACGCCCGTTTCGTCTTTCGGTTACGTCTATCGTCTTTATTAATAATTCTCACTTCGCTATTCGCTAATCGTCAATCGTCATTCTCTTTTCATTTTTCATTTTGCACTTTCAATTTTTCAATTTTCATTGCCAATTGTTAATTTCACATTGATCATTTTGCATTATTCTTCAGTTTCTCCACTCTCTTCTCAATCTGAAATATATACAAATAAATTTCCTCGAGTTTTTGCAGCAGTTTCGCACTCATCTCCCCGAGGTCCAGGCCGCTCTTTTTTATCTCTTCGGCAGACGGTATTTGCGGAAGCCTGCGATTCTCTTTTATAAACGCTTCAAGCTCGTCTATTGTTTTCAGATTATAATTTTTGTCTTTAAACACAAAATCCGGGAAGACCTCCTGGGTGACCCGTACTTTTTGCGCAACCGTGTTGTCCGTGCGCAGGTTATTATAGATTTCCATATCTCTTGCAGTGACTTTATTTCCGTTTATTTCATCCGTGTATAATTCATTTCTCAAAATTTTCGTATTTCCAAGACTGATATAATCGTGGGCAATCATGCATTTTTCATCACCGCCGAGTTTGTCGAGGACATATACATCGCCATGTATATCAGCGCCGTCGCATAATTCCGTGTTGCCGTACAATCGTGACCTGCCGTCAACTTTCATATTTTCAAGCGTATCGCATTCGGCCGGCGCTTTCCAGGCTGTAGTACCGCTCTGATAGGTAGGAGACAACTCGAAACTTGTATCAATAACTATAATCAAAGGGTTTGTCTCAGTAGCGGCGGAATCGCCCCAGTCAACCAGCTCATAACCGGAATCGGGAATTGCTATCAGACGCACGGTATCCCCTTCATGGTATTCCAAATCCACACTATGTCCGTAAATATGGTTATAAGTTTCCACAGTTCCGTCAGGCGTGTATTCAACCGCGATACTCCCGTTCCCGTACAACTGTAATTTTAACGTATGGAGTTCGACTTCGTTAAATACCGGATCCACCGTCATATCCTCATCAACGATAATTTCTAAGACCGGGTTTTCAGGGCTTCCTGCAATGCCGTCCCAGTGGGAAAACCGGTATCCCGTATAAGCCTGTGCTTTTAACGTTATTCCGGCACCGCAGAGATAATCAAAGTTAACACTATGACCGTCATTCCAGTCAAAGTCGCCGACCGTACCGTCCGGAAGGGTATCAACTATCACTTTGCCGGTTTGATGTAATTGAATATGCAGGTTGCAGGTGTCCTCATAACACTCGCTGAGCGGTATTTCTTTCCAGTAGATTGGATGCGGCGGCGGCCAGTACCAGATCATTACCAGGGCTTCCCAGGCTTTTCCGTTATGCAGCACCCGGTCGCCGGGATCGTAGTACGTCGTATCATCCCACTGCGGGCATATTTGTGCAAACGGTACCCGCGTCATCATCAGTAAAAACAGACTCAACAAAAATAATATCTTGCGCATGAAATACCATCCTTCCTATTTCTTACCGGATTCAAGATCGTTCAGCCGTTTATGCAGTTGTATAAGGTAAAGCGTTGCCTCTTCTGTCTGCCGCATAAGTTTTGAATACATATCGGCCGCATCCACCCCTTTGTCTTTCACCTCTTCGGCGGAAGGCATGCGGGGAAGCCGGCCGTTGTTTTTTACATATTTTTCTGTTTTTTCAATGCTTTGCAAACGGTAATTGTTATCAAAGACAAAGTCGGGAAACTCCTCCATGTCAACACGGGTACGTTCGGTAACAATGGTGTCGGCCGTCGTGGTGTTATATACATTCGCACTGTCCGCCTTGACTATGTCGCCGTCCACCGCAGGGGAGCGTAAATAATTCCTCAGGATATTGGTATGTTCCAATGCAATACGGTTTATTTCAATACTGCACCGTTCAAACACGCTGCCCCGCTTGTCCTTTACAATAATAGTACCCCTTTCTTCCAGAACATCCCGAATTACCGCTTTACCGTAAAACCGCGATCTCCCCTGCACTTTAATATGATCGCCGCTGTAACACTGCGCAGGTAATTTAAACAGCTCGCTTGCTATATCAAAGGTAGTATAGAATTCATAATCATTGTAGCTGAACAGTATCTGGACGGTCTCTGTGGTGGTATTAGCCGGATCGCCCCAATCTATAAGCTCATATCCCGGATCCGGATTTGCCGTTAAAGTAATATCGCTTCCTTCATAGTATTCAAAAATGACACATCTCTGATCCGCCGGATCAAATGTTTCTACTGTACCGTCAGGAAGGGTGTCAACCGTTACCGTGCCGTTACTTCCAAGATGAACCGTTAACGAACATTTTTGCAGCTCATGGAATCTACAACTAATAGAAGTATATTTTTCAACTGTAACTTCGATTGAGGAACTGGATGAAGTAAAATTTGAATCATTGATCCATCCACTCCACTCTTCGAAAGCATATCCGGTACCATTCAATTCAGTTAATGTTACAGTTTCACCCTGGTCGAATTCCAAATAAACAATTGTATCCGGGCCGAACACGCCAACTGTATCGCCCGGCAAAGTAATAACGCTCACTATTCCGCCCGGCCAAATATCAAGACTCATAATCGATGTATCCGGCAAATAACACTCCATAAGAGGCACCTGTTCCCAGTAAATCGGATGGGGCGGCGGCCAGTACCATATTACTACCAGTGCCTCGTAAGCTTTTTCACTGTGAATCACGCGTTCGCCGGGTTGATACCAGGTCGTATCGTCCCACTCCACGCAGGATTGGGTAAAAGCTGCTCCATTCATGAGCAGAAAAAACATACTACATAGAATTAATAATCTCCGCATAAAACACCGCCCTTTCATAATACCCTGTATAGCCTGTTTATTTAACGCAACCCGCCTCTTCCGTTAACAAAAGGAGAATATGTCACGCATACCTGTGCCGGTTTACCGCTCCTCCCCGGCAGACTCCAGTTCCCCGATCTCTTTGTTAAGCTGAAAAATATAAAGCATTGACTCCTCGAGCTTCATAAGGAGTTTTTGATACATATCACCGATATACAATCCGTTTTCCCGCACCTGTTTTTCAGAAGGCATACCCGGAAGCCTGCCATCCTTCTGTATACTGTCTTCCAATTCATTGATAGTTAATAAATTATAATCATTTGCAAATACGAAATCAGGAAACGAATCAATGGTAACTTCAAGCCGCTTCGAAAAAAGAGTATCTGTTTCTATCGTACCATGTACCCGTATATAATCAGCTGTTAATGCATCGCTTCGTACTGTAGAACTGTGCACACTGTCACCCCGGATTTCCGTGTTTCCAAGTGAAATAGAGTTGTTGGACAGCACGCATTCCTCAGGACCGCCGTCCCCGTCCTTTATTCGTAAAATGCCCTTTACCTCGAAATTATTGAAATCCTCAACCTTGCCGGACAAACGGGACAGCCCCTCAATTTTCAGATTATTACCTTCATTGCATTGCGATGGTAATTTGAACACTGTACTCGTTGGTTCGTATGTAGGATAAAGTATCATACTCTTCTCAAATACAATATCC
>JAUVGS010000188.1 GCA_030593665.1 Chitinivibrionales bacterium
CTTGCCTCATGAATGACCGGTATAATTTTGTGCATCTGCATAATCATACGGAGTACAGTTTCCTTGACGGGGCGATACGAATACCTGACCTTGTTAAAAAAGCTGTCGCCTGGAATATGCCTGCACTTGCCATTACTGATCATGGCGGCCTGTTTGGTGCTATTGAATTTTATGATACCTGCATGAAGGAGGGAATAAAACCGATTCTTGGATTCGAAGCATATATTGCCCGTGGCTCACGGAAAAGAAAGGTGGCGGGTGAGGATGGGAAAAGTAATCATCTGGTTCTTCTGGCGAAAAATGAAAAAGGCTGGAAAAATCTGATGCGTCTTTCCACGGTTGGTTACCTTGAAGGGTTCTACTATAAACCACGTATCGATATGGAAATCCTGCGCGAATGTTCCGACGGTCTCATCGCAACGACCGCCTGTATTGCCGGTGCTATTCCCCGTGCGATTATTAATGGTGAACGGGACAAGGCACGAAAGATCGCGGAAGAGTATCTTGCTATTTTCGGTGAAGGCAATTTCTACTTTGAACTCCAGAAACATGGCATTGACGAAGAGATAATTGCGTTTGAAGAGATGATTCTCCTCGGTAAGGAGATGGGTATTCCTTTTATTGTCACCAATGATGCGCATTATCTTAACAAAGAGGATGCTCGCGCGCATGAAGTGCTGCTCTGCATGCAGACACAGGACCTCCTTTCTGATCCAAACCATTATAAATTTTCAACCGATGAGATGTACTTGAAATCGCCTGAGGAGATGGTCGCATTGTTTGAGGAATTGCCGGAAGCAGCAAAGAATACTATTGCAATAGCAGAACGGTGCAGTGTGAAAGTCCATCATGATCCCCAACTCCCGGTGCCGGAAATTCCGGTTGAATATAAGGAGCCGGGAGACTATCTTGAGGTGTTGGCTGAAAAAGGGTTTAATGAAAAATATCCGGACGCTTCTTCTGAACTGCATGAGCGCCTGGCCTATGAAATGAAGGTTATTAAATCAATGGGGTATCCCGGATACTTTCTTATTGTCCGTGACTTCCTGATGGAGGCTGACAGGATGGGAATCATGCGCGGCTGCAGAGGATCGGCTGCCGGGAGTATTGTCGCCTATTCTATCGGCATTACCAATGTTGATCCGATCAAGTTTGACCTCATCTTTGAACGATTCCTCAATCCTGAGCGGATAAGTATGCCTGATGTCGATGTGGATATTGCCGATCATGACCGATACCGGGTGATTGACTATGTGGTAAATAAATACGGCAGGAGGGCCGTGTGCCAGATTATCAACTTCGGGCGCATGAAAGCAAAAGCGGCGGTAAAGGATGTCGCCCGTGTCATGGAAGTCACTGTTGCGGAAGCAAACCGGCTTTCATCCATGATACAGGAGAAAACACTCGAAGAGTCGATTAAAGCAAATGGAGAACTCAAAGCGGCAATCGAGAGTAATACCCGGTATAAAGAAATGTTCACCTATGCAAAAGTATTTGAAGGATCTGCCCGTCAACCCGGTATGCATGCCGGGGGCGTGATTATTGCCCCAACCGACCTGATACAGTGGGTCCCGCTTTTTAAACAGACCAAGAATGATATCGTTATGACTCAGTTCGATATGAAGTATGTGGAGTCTGTCGGGCTGATTAAAATGGATTTACTGGGATTACGTACGCTCACGGTGCTGCAGGAAGCCTGCCACCTTATTGAAAAATATCACGATACAAAGATAGACCTCTGGGAAATACCGGATGGTGATGAGGCAACCTATAAACTGTTTCATGGCGGTGAAACCACCGATGTGTTTCAGTTTGAATCACAGGGTATGCAGGATTATCTCCGCAAACTGAAGCCGACCTGTATAGAGGATATCATCGCAATGACCGCCCTGTACCGTCCCGGGCCAATGAGTAATATCGACAGTTTTATCCGTCGAAAACATGGTAAAGAGCGGATTAATTATCCCCATTCTGTTCTGAAAGAAATACTCGATGTTACCTATGGTATCATTGTTTATCAGGAGCAGGTGATGCGTATCGCACAGAAAATGGGCGGTTTTACTCTCGGACAGGCGGATATCCTTCGTAAAGCGATGGGTAAGAAGCAGGCAAGCCAGATGGAGAAAATGAAAGAGAAGTTCCTTGAGGGCGCGATAAAACAGGATATCAAACGAAAAACCGCTGAAGAAGTCTATGCGCTTATTGTTAAATTCGCCCAGTACGGATTTAACAAGGCCCATGCTACTGTATACGCGCATGTTTCGTATCAGGCGGCCTATCTGAAATCTCACTATTCCCTTGAATATATGACCGCTGTATTAACCTCACATATCGGTGAGCGGGATAAATTTCTCGCTGCTAAAAATGAAGCTGAGCGTTTGGGATTAAAAGTATTACCACCCGATGTGAATAGAAGCGAAGATAAATGCAATATTATTGATGGTACTGTCAGTCTGGGATTGAGTGTGATTGCAAATGTCGGTAAATCAGCGGATGCGATTATTGAGGCGCGAAATAGCAATGGTCACTTCAGCAGCATTTTTGATCTCTGCAGTCGGGTCGATGTGCGCAGCGTTACTAAAAAAACACTTGAGTCGCTGATTATGGCAGGGGCTATGGATTCGTTGCCGGGAACCCGCGCCAAGCTCTTTGCCGCTATTGAGCGAGCTCTTAATTATGGTAATACGTTTCAGAAAGACCGGCAGATGGGACAGACGAATCTGTTCAGTGCAGCATCGGAGTCCGGAGACGATGCACAAAGTGACACAAGTGAATTGCATATGCCTGAGCCTGAACTGCCGGATATACCGCCATGGCCATACAATGAGTTGCTGGCAAAGGAGAAAGAGGTGCTGAATTTCTATATGAGCGGTCATCCACTTGATCATTACCGGGATGAGGTGATTGGATTTTCATCGATTTCATTAAAAAAATCAGTGCTGAGAGAGACAAGAGATAGTGCCAGTATGCTTGTTGGCGGTGTCATCACCTCGGTAAAGAATATTACCCAGCGCAATGGCAAGCAGATGGCATTTCTGGAACTTGAGGATTTTAAAGGGGCCATTGAACTTATTGTCTTTGCTGATGTATTTTCCCAGTACAGTGATTTATGTGCGATTGATTCAATGGTGCTGGTACGGGGAAATTTACAGAAAAAAGAGGGTGAAAATAATTATAAGATTATTGTTGAAAAGATAATGCCGCTTTCTGAATCGCGCGAAAAATTAACGCGAAGCGTCCATATACGCCTGAGAACCCAGGGGCTTGAAGAGGAATTCATACGGGAAATCTATACCCGCTGCAGTGAACATAAAGGAACATGTAAGTTAGTTGTTCATATGGTTACGCAGGAAGAAAATGAATATAAAGTAGCGGCGAAGCAGATTCAGATCAATCCTCAAAAAGAGATTATTGAAATGTTGCGATCAAAACTTGGACAGGAAAATGTATGGCTGAGTCAGAAAGCAGTATAAAAAAGGCTGTTATAATAATACATTCGTCATTTGCTATCGCATGTCTGGCTTTTAACACATGTATAAGTGGTATAATGGTGATAGTATTTTTTCTATTCAAAAGCAGGCTTATATATTGGATTTCAAAATTCTGGGCAGCCAACCTGCTTTTTTCCTCTGGTATCAGGGTCCGCACTTATGGGTTGGATAAATTACAAAAAGGTGAGCAGTATGTCTTTGTTGCGAACCACCAGAGTGTTTATGATATACCGGCGCTCTATTTTATCCTTCCGTTTCGGATAAGTTTTCTGACAAAAAAAGAACTGTATTCAATACCTTTTTTGGGAAGAGTATTATATTCTTCGGGAAATATCTGTATTGATCGCAGCAATGCCAGAAAAGCGAGAGAATCGATTACTTCAGCAGTGAAAAGGCTTAAAAGCCAAAAGGCATCTGTGGTACTTTTTCCCGAAGGAACGCGCAGTCCCGATGGGGAAATGAGGGACTTTAAAAGCGCAAGCTTTGCATTGGCATTAGAAGCAAGAATTAAGGTGGTGCCGATATATATTTCCGGATCGTTTCAAATCCTCAGAAAAAAGTCACTGTTAATAAGACCCGGTACGATACTATGTAAAGTTGCAGACCCAATCGAAATACCAAATATTACAAAAAGTCAACTTTCAGAGCGTACAAGAACTGTTCTTGTTGAGATGCAGGAAAAATATACTGCAAATTCCTGATGAATACCACTACCGGTATTTATTTCACGCATCCTTCCACCTCCCATTCCATAGTTTTAACGGATCAAGAAAGAGAAAAAACTTGATTGTTCAAGGTGATTGCTATAAGATTATTGTAATGTAGTAGGCTGTAAGTTGCGTTGCGTGTATAAATGGGAAATTTTGGATAACAAATATGAGAAAGTTGAAGTTGTTATCACTTTATTTAAGGAGGTTGGATATGAGAAAAATGAAAGTCTCATTATTCTGCATGATGATCGCATATTTTTGTAGCAGAGCCTTGCTGTATGCCGAAGATTTGAAGATGGCACAGGGCTGGAGTGTAAATACGGGCGGCGGTCAGGTTGCTGCCAATGAAGCGATTGCCATGATGCAGAAGGGTGTGAAGAAGCCCCGATTTATTGTGCTTTATACGACTGCTGAATATGGTGAACAGGAAATTGCTAAAACGTTGCGAACCCGTTTTCCTAAGGCAAAACTTGTCGGAATGAATTCATACAAGGGCGTGTTTTCGTCGGACGGTTTGCACATTGGTGAACGTGGATCTTTGGCCATTCTGGGATTTTCGGGTGGTGATCTTGTTTTTGGTATTGGAGTCCGGCAGGTATCCAAAGGTGAGGATGTTACGGCGATAACAAAGGAAGTGTTTGCGGAAGCTGCTCGTGACGCTGGTAAAACATTGAAAGATAAGCCGTCCGTAATATTTCTTGGGGCAATGAAAGGCCAGGAAGACGCAATAGTCAATGGAATCAATGGTATTTTCCCCGAGGATGTCCCGTTAGTAGGGGGCACACACTGTGACGACCGTTTTGGACAGGGGTATGTGATTGGGAACGACAAGATTTACAAACCAGGTATCATTGTGGCCCTGATATATTCAAAAGGGCGCATTGGTGCCGGTTTTAATTCAGGATTTGTCGGCAAAAAGAAATCCGGCAAGATCACTGCGTGTACGGGGCGTCTGCTGAAAGAAATCGACGGACGTCCGGCCGTGGAGGTTTATCGGGAA
>JAUVGS010000387.1 GCA_030593665.1 Chitinivibrionales bacterium
CGCGTTTCTAATTTCTGTACCTGCTGTTTCTCCTCATCTGTCAGTTCTTCCTGTTTTTCTGTAGTTTCAACGGTTTTTTCTGTATTAACCGGTTTTTCAGATGAGCTTTCGCCACTTTCATGCGTAGGATCACTATACCCGTTATATATTGGCGAAACAGGGTAACTTGTTGATATAGTTGCAGATAGAACCATATACATCAGCCAGTTTTAAAAAAATAAAGGAAAATTACTCCTATTAGGCATTTTCGGCTGTTACGATGGAGCACTTTAATATTTTTACAACTTTTTATATTCTGTGGGAAGAATTATTTTTTAACGATTTTCAGGAGATGTAAATGAATAACGCATACAATAACAGGAGGATGTGAAATGGCAAAAGAAAAAGAGAACACTATCCCAAAAGAGAGTCATGAGTTTCAGACAGAAGCTCAGCAGATGCTGCACCTGGTGATTCATTCTCTGTATACCCATAAGGAGATTTTTTTGCGGGAGCTTATTTCAAATGCATCCGATGCTCTGGATAAGATTCGCTTCGAGTCATTAACCAACCAGGAGATTCTTGATAAGGATACGGAGTTGAGGATTACCATTACTCCCGACAAAACCGTGAAAACAATCACCATTTCCGATAACGGTATCGGCATGACAAAACAGGAGCTGATCGATAATATCGGTACGATTGCCAGGAGCGGTTCAATGGCATTTCTGGAAAAGCTGTCCGGTGATCAGAAAGCCGACACAAATCTTATCGGGCAATTCGGTGTTGGATTCTATTCTGTCTTTATGGTTGCTTCCAGTGTTAAGATTGTTACTAAAAGGGCTGGTGCTGAAGAGCCCGCAGTAGTATGGGAGTCTTCCGGTGAAACAAATTATACCCTCGAAGAGACTGAAAAGGAGACCCACGGCACCGATATTACCATATATATCAAGGATGACGAGCATACCTATACCGAGGACTGGCAGATTCGTTCTTTGGTGAAAAAATATTCCGACTTCATAGCATTCCCCATATATCTGCCTGATGAGAAGGGCAAAGAAGAGGTTATTAATGAAACAAAACCGCTCTGGATGCGGAAGTCGGCTGATATTACCGATGAGCAGTACGAAGAGTTCTACAAGCAGGCATGCGGCGGGTTTGATGCTCCGCTTGCAACGGTGCATACTCTTGCTGAAGGTGTTATGGAGTATGCGTCAGTCCTTTTTATTCCGTCAAAGATATCGCCGTTCGAACCGTATAACTATGAACGAAAACACGGGGTGAAGCTGTATGTCAAGCGGGTGTTTATTATGGATGACTACAAAGATCTGCTGCCGGAGTATCTTCGGTTTGTCAAGGGTGTAGTTGATTCCGAAGACCTGCCATTGAATGTGTCACGGGAGACGTTGCAGGACAACCCCATGATCCGTAAGATACGAAAAGCGATTGTTGGAAAACTGTTTGCTAAACTTGAAGACCTGGCGACCAATGACCCTGAACAGTACAAAACATTCTGGAAAGCATTCGGCCCGATACTGAAAGAAGGATTACATTCCGATCCTGACAGCAAGGAAAAGCTTCTCGGGCTGGTTCGTTTTCAGTCATCAATTGGTGAATCCGAGGATGATCTTACCGCGCTGAAACAGTATGTCGGCAGAATGCGTGAGGACCAAAAGGATATCTACTATATTACCGGCGAGAGCCGAACTATTGTTGAGAAGAGCCCTCACCTTGAAATATTCAGGGAGAAGGGGATTGAAGTGTTGTATCTGGTTGATCCAATTGATGAATTTGTTATCCCCGGTATTTATAACTATGACGGCAAGTTACTCAAGTCAGTGACAAAGGGTGATCTTGATCTGGGAGAGCTTGGTAAAGAAGAGAAGAAAGAGAAAAAGAAGGTTGAGTCCAGGTTTAAGAAACTCTCAGAGCGGATTAAAAATATTCTCACGGATGAGGTGAAAGAGGTGCGCGTGACAACCCGCCTCAAAGAAAGCCCATGCTGCCTGGTTACTGATGACCATGACATGGGCGCCCATATGGAGAAAATGATGAAAGCCATGGGACAGCAGATACCGGAGTCAAAACCGATTTTTGAGATAAACGGCAATCATCAGATATTTCTGAATCTTCATACATTATACGAGAAAGATCCCAAGAGCACTCAACTTGAAGAGTGGGTAAAACTACTGTATGATCAGGCAATTATTGCAGAGGGACGGGGTGTGAAGGATCCGGTTGCTTATTTAAACCGGGTGAATGTGTTGCTGGTGAAAGTTTCGAGTCCTGCGGATGAAAAGGGTGAGGGGAAAAAGGAATAAAAATCCATATTATTTCTACTTTGATAGATTAAATATTTTCAATCAATGTTTAGTTTAAATCAGTCATTCCCGCATGCTTTAAGTGGGCGAAGTGCTCCGCAGGGGTGAATCCATGTTATGAAATTATAACAAAGATTGATTCCGGCCTAAAAAAATACCGGAATGACAACTTTTCAGCATATATTTTGACCGATACGGCTCTCAACTTTAATGTGCCAAAGTAGAATTAAATAGTATGCATCGAAAGTGTTTTCTTTGGAAGGTATCGGTAATACAGCAATAAATCAATAGCCACCATGATAAGGTTGAATGCATACAGCACCGTTACCAGGTCGAACGAACACATGACCTTATGAACAAGTCCGCTGCAATAGCCGATACAGACAATTGCCATAAAGAGAGGGCTTTTACCTGAAACCACCCTGGTGCGGATTGATTTTATAACGGATATCGGCCAACTGACACCGAAACAGATCAGCATAAGTGCTTCGAACACGCTCATGTTAGATTCCTTTCTATTAAAGTCCGAATCTGGAAATACTAAAATAACATATTGAGTGAAGATATATAAATCCTTACTCCCATCTCCTGAAATGGATGAGTTGAGTGGAAAAGGAACTTTTTTTTGGCTAACGCGGGAAAAATCCGCAAGTTAGTACCTTACAGATTCCTTTCTAACCGAAGAAAGCATTCGGAATAAAGTATTGTAACAAATAAATTTGTAACCAATACCTAAAAAACAAGAAAGCAAT
>JAUVGS010000545.1 GCA_030593665.1 Chitinivibrionales bacterium
TGAATCCATGCCCTTAAACGCATCAAAAAGCTGGATTGGCTCCCGGGTTGCAAGTGGGCTTACTCGCCTCTGCTTCGCGGTCCCGATAAAAACATTCGGGAATGACATTCAAAACAAGCTATATTTAACAGATACTAATTAACGAAATCCGGAGGAAAAAGTAAATTCTAAATAAATCTTCTTGATTTGTTAAGCATCTGACAACTATTTTTTTATTGATCACCTATGCCATTTTTTGTTAACAGTGGGGAAATACTTTTAACCGGGGAGGAAAAAATGTCAAAACAAGCACTATTTGTTTTTGTATCACTTATCACTATCTTTTCTTTACAGCTATCTGCACAAATTCCAGCCAAATATGACTTACGTGATGATAATCTGGTCACACCGGTTAAAAAGCAGAAAATCGGCACATGCTGGTGCCATGGTACCATGTCCGGTATTGAAGGCAATCTTCTTGTTACCGGTAACTGGGAAACTGCAGGCGAACAGGATGAGCCCAATATGGGGGAATATCATCTTTCCTTTTGGAATGGATTCAGTACATGCTGGAATTATGATCTTTATCCTGAATGTGATTCCGGCAGCGGTACTCCGATCCATAATGGAGGGGATTACAAGATATTTGCCGCATATATGACCAGGCTTGAGGGACCCGTACGTGAAGTTGATGCCCCTTTCGATTTTACTCTAAAAATTCCTACCATAAGTAAACTACCTTTATCTAAACCTACCTACAATATATGGTATGTACCTGATATCGACTGGTTTTTTATTGACGGCGATGGTCCACAGGGAAGCCTGGATAATATTGATACTATTAAAAATACTGTCATGAGACTCGGTGTCATGCCTACCAACTATCTTGTTATAAACAATAGCACTGCCATGCAGGATTGGAATGGGTATAAAACGCATTATCAGGCCCCCAGCGCTTCCGGGGATGCAAATCATTCAGTCGCTATTGTCGGATGGGATGACGCCTGTGTGACAAAGGCCGGCAGTTCTAAAAAAGGGGCATGGCTCTGCAAAAACAGTTGGGGAACCAATCAGGATTATTTCTATATCTCCTATTACGATAAACATTGCTGCAGGAATCCTGAGATGAGTGTCGTAATTTTTAAAGATGTACAACCGCTCAAATATTCGAACGTATACTATCATGACTACCATGGATGGCGCGATACTCTGGCTATTGCGAAAGAAGCATTTAACAAATTTGTCGCCGACTGTGAAGAGGATGAATATCTTACCGCAGTAAGCTTCATCACCGCAGTTGACCACGAGGAATATGAAATAAAAGTATATGATAACTATGTAAATGGCGAACTGCAGGATGAACTCGCCTCAGCCTCCGGAAGTATCATTCATTTGGGATACCATACACGGGATTTGAATCATACTGTTGCGTTAGAAGACGGTGATGATTTTTATATCTATATAAAGTTTAAAGACGGCTTTCAGGCGTATGACAGGACCTGCTCGCCGCCGGTTCTTACTGAGACGCCGCCCAAAGCACCAATCGTTGTCTGGTCAAAAGCAGAACCTGATCAAAGCTACTACAGGACCGGCCCGACATCGGAGTGGATAGATTTAACCACGTATGAAGAAAATATAACTGTTGATGGGAAGAAGATCGACTGCAAGGGTTCACAGAATTTCTGTATCAAAGGGTATTGTACCGATATTTCTACTGATATCGGCGCTCACTGTAAACCATTGAAGGAAAACCGGCCACTGTACAATTACCCGAACCCGTTTGCATCAAACACTACAATCAGGTACACCATCTCAGAAAAGAGCTCGGTTACCCTGGCAATTTACACTGCAAGCGGTCGTAAAATCCGGTCGTTTATTAATACACAGCAAA
>JAUVGS010000073.1 GCA_030593665.1 Chitinivibrionales bacterium
TGAAGAACGGACATACTTTCAATACGATAAGGGATATACGGAAAAAGATTTTGAAGTGCCGCTTGATTATGTCCCTGAACATACCTTTGGACTGGGATTATTTGTGAAAAAGAATATTAAAAATGTTACTCTCGAAGGTACTATCAATGAAACGTATGTAGGGAAGAGGCGCTATCTGGAATGGACTGAAATTGACCTGGAGCCTGATAATCCTCTTGAAAACGATGTTAAAATAATTCCCGGCGAAACGGCACTCCTTGAAGAAATACACCTTGATCCGCCGTTATATAAACTGAAACCTTACTCGTTAACGGATATCGGCGTCAAATGCACCTATAAAAACCATGTCTGGTTTTCATTAAATATCCAGAATCTTTTTAATGCGACCTACGAGGAGCAGGGAGGAACCCTTACTCCCGGAAGATTCGCAACGATTACTGTCGGCGGTAAATTTTAATCAGAAGGGTTCTCTTCTGTTAACCACAGCCTGCCGTTCCATATACAGATCAATTGATTTCAGCATATTAAGTGTCTGCCCATCAAGAAGGGATTCCATGAACGGCCGTAAATCTTTCAGGTGAACAATCCAGAGGTCACCGGTAGATCCGGTTGTATCAACAATAAGCGTTTTATTCGCCAGGGTGTCATGCAGTGGTTGAAGGGTGTCCGGATTAGCGGAGGTATCGAGCATATATCCTTCCACGCCATACAAATAGAGCACGTCCCCGCCTCTTCCGCGAGTAAGCAGGTCCCAGGTACCGCTGTGCCTGTATAAGGTGTCGTCATCCTTTTCTTCCACTTGAAAAATAAAAGATGAATCAAGATCATGTATACTGATAGTGATTACCAGATCATTAGGCAATGGGGGTTTTTCTGCTGTATTAGGGATAAACTCTTCCCATGTGCCGACAATGTTTCCGGACGCTTCTGTTTCTTCATCAGAACAACCGGAGAAGAAACATAAGTTGATTAAGATACAGAGAGAGAAGATGCCGGCTTTTTTCATGATACGCTCCTTTGTAAAGGTAAAACGGTATGTCTTAGTTATTTATATCAGCCCATTCATTCGGAGTCCCGGGTTTAGTTCCCTGCCTGGGTTGCCATTTCCATGCCTTTGGTGTAGGCCTCTGAGAACGTTATATAAAAAATGTTTTCAAAATAAGTGCCAGGACGCCTGTTAACATAACACCCATCATCCATTTGAGAACTGCTATCTGCTTATCAAGTCTGTAAATATCATCCTTCAGCCCGTGAATATCTTCCTTTGTAGCCAGTGATGTATCCAGCACTTCCGATAATATTTCTTTTTGAGCTTCAACCTGGGCCTCTGCCTGTTTCTCTGTAAAACCGGCTTCCTTTAATTTTTTAGCATAAAGTAAAGTGTCAAATGAAATAGCGTTCATTTTATCATTCTCCCGTTTACCTGATAGGACTTTTAATTTCTAAAATAATATAAAAGAACAGCTACCAACAAAGCAAGAAGAAAGCACTGTCGGTTTAAATTCATGAATATTTGCGGGTGTGTTGGATTACAGTGCTTAGTTACTATAAGAAAAAAAATGTAATTCATTAAATGTTATATTAATATACCTCGTTTTTTTGTTTGAATAACTCAGCATAATAAATTAAAATCTCCTTTCCATTTCATTTTAAAAAAAGGAGGTTTTACATGGCTGAAGAGTATGAAAGGTGTTTTCGAGTAAGCACATTTTTAGATGAATTCCAGGAATATTAAAAAATTGTTTTGGGGGTTTCCAAAAGAACAATTGATACTCAATCAATTCAGTCTCCTCTCTGATATAAATATCCTCTCCGGCAATTCTTTCTCAAGATCAACATCCGAACCTAATAAACCATTCAAAAAAATAGTATTATATTGAGGAATAGCTCGTACAATAGAACCTAAATCAATAAGGGGAATTGTTTCCCACACATTATCAACTACCAGTGTAGTATCAAGCTCAATATTTTTAAAACTTATCGAGTCATGTTGTGTTTCGAGCGTATTTGCACCGGTAGTTACATCAATCATTTCACAACTTTTTCCAATCAGTTTGATGGTGTTTCCATTAATTTTCCATATGCCGGTATGCTTATACAGATATTTATTTACAGACATTTCCTTTGCATACAGTAGAAATGTTGAATCAGTGGAATCTGATGGCTCCTTTCCTTCAACTATATTGATTCCTATTTCAATTGGATTTGGCATATTATATTCTGATTTTGCAGGCAGGATATCGAGGAATGTACCTATAAATGATCGGGGATCAACAGGATCGTTGCCCTCTTCCTCCTCCTCAGGTTTTGTACTGTCACCGCATAATACAAGCATTCCCGTTATTGCGAACAGAAGATACAGTGCAAAAGGACGTAGTTTCATGTAGATTTTCCTTACTATAGAATGAATAGTGTTTATATATCAGTTTGATCTAATTTTTACATAAAGGTTTTAAATTATTCAGTAAAATATCAGCGCCATTCGGCCGTGGCACATCCGTTTCAAAAATAACCGTTGTATCCACATTACCACGCGGTAAAAAATCACCAACCACCAGCGCCCATTTGGGCTGCAACACCCCTTTTACCGTAGTAAACAGGTGTGCCGTAAATGTTTCATGGAACGTGCCGATCATTCGAAAGGAATTAAGGTATAGTTTCCATGATTTCAACTCGATACAGAGCTTATCCGGCAGATAATAGAGTCCGATAGATGCAAAATCCGGGTAGCCTGTTTTAGGGCATACGCAGGTAAATTCCGGGAAAACTATACGAATAACACCGCTTTTTGTGTTTTCAGTGTTATAGGGACAGGGAAATGTTTCCAATGCAGGAAGCATTCCTTGTTTTATTGCATCTTCCAGTAAAACAGATTGCTCTGAGAACATAGTACAGCTAACGGTTTCGGGTACGTGGTGACTATATAGTAATAAATATAAATACTCTTTTGCATAAATATGCTTATTTTGTGGCTGTTTAGCAAAGAAAATAAATGAAGAATCTATTTAATGAAGAAAAATGGGTCTTCCTAAGGAAAGAAATGGGTGTTCTCTGTAAAGAGCAAGTATAAAGGCAAAACTCATATATGTAAAGTTTTGTGTATATGCTCCATAGGAATAAAACGACACATAAAGATAAAAGCTGATGCGAATCTTTATTTGCGAAAATACAGACGATATTATTGGGAAAGAAAGCATAAGAAGGAAGCAAAGGTTATGAGTCATTTATCTGCTCGTGAAGTAAGGCGAGCAACAATTAACTGAGGCTGAACTGTCGGGTGATTCCACAAGGATTACCTTAACGAATGCTTGAGCCGTATGATGGGAAAGTATCACGTACGGTTCTTAGGGGGGAATGAGCCCGAGAGGGCTTTGACCTACCCGGTACTGAATTATACTAGTGAGGGAATATAAATCCCCATGAATATATTATTTTCTCCTAGGTTCATAATGCAGCCGTTCCGCAACAATATCAATTGAAGGGGAACACAAATCGTTATGTGTCAGTTCATCGAAAAACTCACTTGCGGGAATCTTGTACCGGATTGATTCAACAAATAATGTAATGTCGTTTGGTTCGCTCCGGTATGAACGTATCAAACGTATCTCAGTCTTCGCTGATTTCATGGAATCAGTTTCTACCATGCGAGTAGGTTCATCCACAATAGTGGCACTTTTGGAAAAATGATCTTTTATACAGATGGTCCCCGCAGCGGTATAGGAAACAAATGCCGGCAGATCAGCAAAGAGATTATCGAAGAGGTTCGCTGTTGATCGGCAGTCCAATGAATCATCAATAGCGGTTGAAAAGAAATGCAGTAGACTGTCTATGACTGCGGGTGGTTTCACCGGTCTTAGCGGTACCCTGTTGGGATTTACCGATATTGTCGATACCGAATCAGTTGGTTCAGCATTGTTCCAGAGTGCCTTAAACGATGCTCCCCACACTTGAGGGTGTAAATTCCTCATACGTATGATACGAACAGGCCTGCGTTTCGCGATTGTTTCTACAATACGAAAAATACACAATGAATATGAGAGTGAATCAGTCTCATGTATTGCGTAAACCATTGAATAGGTCAATTTATAGGTTACTTGGCCGGAGAGTGTGTCATAGTAAAGAGGTTCTATCAGGCGAATACTCGCAATAAGGTATTTCGATGCGTCACAAGCATAGGCGGGGGCATCGAATTGCCGCCGATCATAGAAATCCCGTGATGAGGGTATTATGATTTGTAAGGAGTTGCCGGCATAGCAAAAACAACACACACACATTGTGCATAGAAATATCATGTAATGCAATCTGTTTCTCATGTAAACTATCACAAATTACTCCATGAACGAAAATCTTCAATAATACGTGCCAGGCTGAAAAGGCACTGAGAGTCGGTGCGACTGGCATAAGCACACAACGCTGCTTTCTTGACCGCATGCTGATGTTCCATAGGCTTCCTATTACCGCCCCGATTCCACCAAAAGTTCAGTTGATTCTCAGAAGGATAATCCACCATGTTGAAAATCATTCTAACGAGGTCATGGACTCCACCGTAAGCATCGAAAAGACGCAGACGAGAGTTTCGAGAAGTATGTCCCGCATCGGTATGCGACCAGACATCTGCACTGACACCCCCCGCTGTGAGTTTGTCACGTAAAAGTTGTGCGAATGAACCTTCACCCATGGTATTTCGCAATCCCAAACAACTTACGAAACGAAGGCGGTCAGGGTATGTAGTGGGAGGTGTTATCTGTAATGTCTGGCATGTCGTCTCAGAAAGGATCTGCGGATCACCACCATATTTTAGAAGGTTCTTGGCATAGTTATTACCTCTCATTCGACGTATTTCTTGAATAATCCTCCTGTTAACCGTCTGCAAACGCGTTATCTCCGAACGTAGGTCTGTTCGCTGTTGATCGGAAAGGAGCGAGTGCGTTCCTCCCAATTGAATCATTTGGCGCATTCGGTCTGTCAATGCCCCGGAATAGGCTGTTGTTGAGATAATTTTACGTCGCTGAGAATCACCGAGGGTGATAATATCTCTAAGTTCTTCCCCGGATGATGTATTGTGTCGAAGCCTATTGCGTAAACCTCTGCGACCGCGTACCAGTCTATTCCTACGGTTTGTATCGTTTTGTAAGCGTTGTCGCATCTGTCGAATACATGAGGTCAGGCGGAATCTTGTCGGATCGGAGCTACCACCTGTACTACATGCAAACAACGTAATCACCGATTGAGAGCAAAGGTGTTGGGAAAAATTATTTATAAAAGTTGTTCCATTAGCGGAGTTCAATACCGTTTTGCTCAACCATACCCCATGTATAGCACTTGTAGTTGATGACAGGTCGGGTCTGAATTTCAATCCAGAAGATCGAGATCCATGCGTGAAAATGATGTAGCGAAATATTTTCGGCAAACCTGCAGTGTCAAATGAATAGGGATGTGATACTCGCAAAGCATCACAGAGCGCAGTAAAATTTGTCCGAATGGATGTTCGAAGCAGATTTAAATAATTTGGAATGTCATTGTAGTGCCCTATTAGTTTGGCCCCTTTTATTATATCGTTTCCACTTTCCGACAAGGCTAAAAAACCGAATTCAGTAGATAGTGCTCTTGAATTTCTCGGAAACTCGACGTCGTTATATAAGTTGTGAATAGTATTCACGGTAGGTGTTATTATTCGCACCGATGCGGATTGAGCTCGTTCAATTGCTTGCAGTTCGAGAACCCCGCAAACATTGCCATGGTTCTCCTGCTCAGTGGTTAGAGTGTGTATCGTTGCTGTAAGGCCGAATTGCGTACGAAAGTAGTTGATTAGATTGGTTGAGCTGGTGGATGCTCTCAAGACCGGAATATGGGTCGTCAGGCGCACATTCCATTCATCGAAGGAATGTTTCATCTGCTTTTTTTTAACAATCAGTGTTGGTTGTCTTCCACGTCGTCGGCGTCGTCGCCACCGATCAAATGTGTTTTTCCAGGAGCGCTTATGCTTAGCAGTTGGCTCCAGCCATGAAAGGGGAGTAGATCCTCCCGATCTATTACTCACATTCAGAATGTAATAGGCCCTTTCCCTTTGCCACCTTAGCTCCTTTTCGATATTATCCCATAAGGCTTGCTCTTCCGTTGTTGAGAGAACAGGAAGGCTGTTGGTTGATCGCAATGTGGGGACACGACTTCGTTGACTTTGCAGAAAAGTGAGAGCCTGCTCGGTCCCGCTGTCGAGTTGTTCAATGAGTTGGTCGTTGAAATGTTTATGCTTTGTCCGCGTGTCATCGTCCCCATCACTTAATAGACGAGAGTAATTTGCGACTGTCAACCCACCCTCTTCAATCTGCAAACGAACTAGATTTTTTATGCTGTCAACAAATAATATAGGATATCCGAATTGCCGGTTTGTGTAGTCAGTGTCGCCGGATGGTTGGCTGTTGGAGCTGATGATAATCCCCAGTTCCCATGTTGCTTCAAACTCACCCGTCATTAGCACAGATCGCTCCACAAAGGATTCTTGTCCCCCGGAGATAGTCTTATAACGTAGTGTTAACGACGGTTGTGTTGGCTGAGAAGGCTGTGTGATGCCAGAAGGATCCGTACAGATAAAATCGTATGCATTCCTCTGGCGCCGAACAAATCCTCTAAGCGTACCTAGATATTCATTCGTATTTCCACCGCTTCTTCCATCGGTCTCGTCTTCGTGGTGGAACCACTCACTGAATCGAACTCGCCTGCTTGACTGTTCCCATGAATCCAATTCCCAGAAATGTACGTATACATCTCCTTCAGACGGAAACTGAGCAGTATTCTGGTAGTAACGAAAGGAGTTTTCCCCTGTTGGTGCAGAAGAACTGAAAGCGAAAGAAGTAGTGCTTCCTGTCCTCCGTGTACTACGTGACAACACAACTTCATAAACACTCGTATCGGTATGATGGACAACGGTGCGTCTTCTTCCAGCACGTGTTGCTAAACGAAGTCGTACCATAAGATGAGCCATAATTCCTCACAATTACATATTGTTATAAAGCTATATTCAGACACCACTACTCATTGGGATGTCCCGACATCATCTGCTTCATTAGCGGTTTCACCGTAAAACGTTTGATCATCGACTTCTTCATCAACCTGTCCACCTTCATCCGTCTCCTCAGAAGTCCATTCTTCGGTTTCCGTATCACTTAATTCCTCATTATTATATTCCGGTATATTGTCTTCATCTTCTTCATCTTCTTCATCAATAGGAATGAATTCCCAATCATCATGTTCATCCGACACGCTCTCCTCTTCAGCCGGCGCATAGAGCACGATCTGGCAATCATCTTCATCCTCGGTTGTAACGAGTTGAAACGTACTTTCACCCGCTGTCAGGGTATAATATCCTGCAAGGATCTCTCGATAATTGATCATGCCGTTTTCATCGGTAGTACCAGATTCACTGAAATCGGGTCCTTCGATGGTATAATCCATACCCGCAATGGGAGTATGGTATCTGTAATGCAAAAGCAAAGTAACGATATAACCTTTGATAACTTCATCCATGAGTACGATAACATTATTCCGTGATGTCGTCAATTTTAGATATTGGTTACTATCGGTCCTAGCTCTATGTTGATAGTTTTCCTGTTGGTTCATGATTATCTTCCTGATAACTGATAGAAAGTTTTATTATTTTCATACATATTTTCAACTACGAATTGTTAATTTCCATTTTACTTTTCTTAAATTGTCGCTGTCCGGGTAATGCCGGAAATCACTTTCCGGCGTCTTCGGGTAGAATTGCGGCGCACGCCTTCTTAGATAGAGAGTTTCCGATCTGTACCTTTTCAGTATGTACAGCGGGATCCTAGTTCTACCATAAATCACGTTTCCGCAAAGCCCGCTTCCCATCCCGGACAATCGGTTTTCCCGAGTCCGGTTGTCGATCATAGCATGTCCTTTCCAGTCCTTCCGCATATCCGTGAACCTTAAGCTCCGACCAGCATACAGCCCTTCAAGTAGTTGTTTGACTGAAAACTCGGTATACAGTGTGGTTTTCTCTGCTACCCGGTTCAGAGTCCGGACAGAGTTCCCCGTAACTGATAGTAATTTGCTTTTCTGAAGTTAATATAAAAGCCCCTCTTCATCGAATCAAGAAAAAAGCAGTCTGTATATGAATCT
>JAUVGS010000085.1 GCA_030593665.1 Chitinivibrionales bacterium
CGCGTGAGAATTATTACGTATATGATAACCATTGCAGCAGGAGTGACTATTGTCGATCTCGTGCTTAAAGCGGTTGTGCCGACTATCAGCGAGGCGTTGGGACCATATGTCGGACTTATTATTACGAACTGTATTATTATGGGTAGAGCTGAGGCGTTTTTCGTACAAAATGATACGTATCACTCTATACTCGATGCGATCGCTAATGGAATCGGTTATACCTATACTTTGATAACCATTGCAATAATCCGCGAGATCCTTGCATTTGGAACGTTACTCGGATTTCAGGTTATGCCTGACAACTGGATGTGTTGGTCTGTTATGGCTGCGCCGGCCGGTGCATTTTTCCTTCTGGGTGTTTTCCTGTGGGTTACACGAACAGCCGCAGATATTGAACCACCGGGGAAAGGGTAATAGTGCATGAATGAGATGTCTTTGATAACTATTTTTATTGCTGCGATTTTCACGCAGAACGTGGCACTCACCTATCTTCTCGGCATGTGTCCTTTTGTGTCGTTAGCCAGAAGCATGAAAACATCTTTTGGCATGGGCGTTGCCGTCACCTTTGTCGTGTTTCTGACCGCAGCAGTAAATTGGCCGATTTATCATTTCCTTTTGGTTCCTTTTAACAGCCAGATTATAAAGTATATCGTATTTATAATTGTTATTGCTGCTTCGGTCCAACTGGTAGAAATGATCATGGAACGATTTTTTCCGGCACTGCAAGCGGCTTTCGGAATTTTCCTGCCGTTGATTACCGTGAACTGTACGGTACTTTTTGTTTCTCTCTTTATGATTCGACAGGAGTTTTCTTATATCCAGACCCTTATCTATGCTCTGGGAGCTGCGATAGGTTTCTGGCTGGCAATAGTCATTGTTGCGGCTATATATGAAAAATTAGATATTGTCGGTGATGTTCCCAGGGGACTGAAAGGTCCCGGTATTATCATGATTATCACCGGTATCATTGCACTGGCATTCCTCGGATTCAGCGGAATGGTATAGACAGGTTCAGGTTTACTGGAGGCAATTGGATGTTTATTCCTGTAGTAATAATATTTTCTATCCTTTTAATAATTGTCGTTTTGTTGATCATAGCGGACAAGGTGCTCGTCTCCTATGGCGAATGTAAAATATCGATCAAAAAAGAGGATGAAGAGAAGGAATTCACGGTTCAGGGAGGAGGGAATCTTCTTTCCGCCATGATAACGAACGGCATCAGTATCTCCGCACCATGCGGCGGGCGGGGGAGCTGCGGATACTGTAAGGTCCAGATGTCGAGCGGCGGCGGCGAGATGTTACCGACCGAGGAACTCTTTATCAGTAAAGAAGAGGAGAAACTCGGTACCCGGCTTGCTTGCCAGGTTAAGGTAAAGGAAAATCTCCAACTCTATATTCCCGACCTTATCACTTCGGTCAAATCAATGGTCAAAGCAGGTACCATCGATACGAAGATGAAATGGAAATTTTTACGTAAAGACAGACCTCAGGTACTTCCGAAAAGTAATAAATTTAAAAAGCTTCCTAAAAATGATCGAACCGTTGTCGATGATATTGTCGAAAAGTATCGTGATATGCGCGGAAATCTTATGCCGGTATTGCAGGCGGTGAATGAGCAGTTTAAGTATCTGCCGGAACCGATTTTACGCGATATAGCGAAAGAGATGAATGTCCCATTAAGTAATCTTTTCAGAATCGCTACCTTCTATAACACATTCAGTTTAAAGCCCCGTGGGAAATATATTATTTCAGTCTGCACCGGTACTGCCTGCCATGTGAAAGGTGCGGCAGATGTACTTGAATGTTTAAAAGAGAATCTCGGTGTAAACCCTGGTGAAACAACGGAAGATAAAGAGTTTACTCTTGATGCGGTCCGGTGTATCGGATGTTGTGGTCTTGCACCGGTTTTAACAATAAACGAAGATGTACATGGATTATTGACCACGAAAAAAGTACCTGAACTTATCGATATGTATAAGGGAAAGTAAGGCTATGCCAAAACTGACTATTGCAGATATGGATAAAATTGTAGAGCGGGAGAAGAATACGGTCGCTCTGCGTGACGGCACTCAGGTTGATGATAGAAAGCATATCATGCTTTGTGCAGGAACCGCCTGTGTTTCATTGAAGTCAAAAAAAATAAAAGAAGCGATTGAAAAAGAGCTGGTAAAACACGGATTGGATAAAAAAATCAGCGTTGTCATGACGGGATGTAATGGTTTCTGTGCGGTTGGCCCGGTAATGACCGTGATGCCTGATGGCATTTTCTATCACAGTATAAAAGAAGAAGATATGTCGCATCTGGTGGAAGAGCACTTTGTCAACGGCAATCCGGTTGAAAAGCACTTATATCATCCGCCCAACGAAAAAACCGTTATTGCAAAGATGAATGATATCGAATTCTTTTCAAATCAGACCCATGTTGCCTTGAAAAACAAAGGGCTTGTTGATCCTGAGCGTATTGATGATTATATTGGCCGCGACGGCTATAAAGCTCTTGCAAAAGTGCTTACCGGGATAACTCCTGAAGATGTGGTTAATGAAATATCGAATTCGGGATTGCGCGGACGCGGCGGCGGCGGCTTCGCCACCGGCAGGAAATGGGGATCAGCAGCGAAATCGAAACGAAAACCGAAATATATCATCTGTAATGCTGATGAGGGTGACCCCGGTGCCTATATGGATAGAAGTATTATTGAGTCTGACCCGCATTCGGTGATTGAGGGTATGTGTATTAATGCGTATGCAATCGGTTCCGATACCGGATTTGTTTATATCCGTACAGAATATCCCCTTGCCCGTGAACGGCTTGCGATTGCTATTGAACAGGCCCGTGAATACGGCATTCTCGGGGTAAATATTTTCGGCACGGATTTTTCATTTAACATTCATATAAAGCAGGGTGCCGGCGCTTTTGTCTGTGGTGAGTCAAGCGCGCTCCGCGCTTCAATTGAAGGAAAAGTCGGGGAGCCAACGCCAAAATATGACCATGCGACTGAGAAAGGATTGTGGCAAAAACCGACCGTACTCAATAATGTGGAAACCTATGCGAATGTACCGATTATAATTTTAAAAGGCGCCGAGTGGTTTGCCGGCATGGGTACTGAAAAAAGTAAAGGAACCAAGGTGTTTTCCCTGGTCGGTAATATCGAAAATACCGGTCTTATAGAAGTACAGATGGGCACATCCCTTCGTCGGATTATCTATGATATCGGCGGTGGTATCCCGAATGGAAAGAAGCTCAAAGGTGTACAAACCGGCGGGCCTTCCGGCGGCTGTATCCCGGAAAACATGCTTGACATGCCGGTTGATTTCGATGAATTGACCAAAGTCGGCTCAATGATGGGCTCCGGCGGAATGATTGTCATGGACGAAAACACCTGTATGGTCAATATTGCAAAATATTTTATCGAATTCTGTAACGATGAATCCTGCGGGAAATGTACTACCTGCCGTGACGGTTCTGAAGCGCTGCTTGAAATCCTTGACAGGATAAGTGAAGGTGAAGGCCGCGAAGAGGACCTTGATCTGCTTGAGGAAATCAGTAATGCAATAAGTGAGGGTTCATTGTGTGGATTGGGAACGTCATTGCCCAACCCTGTTTTAAGTACACTGAAACATTTCCGTGAAGAATACGAAACACATATTCGTGATAAAAAATGTCCGGCAGGTGTGTGCAAAACGCTTTTTCAGTACAAAGTCAATGCGGAAACCTGTAAAAAATGCGGACTGTGCTCTAAAAACTGTCCTGTAGGTTCTATTACCTGGGAAAAGAAGCAGGTCGCAGAAATCAATCAGGACACGTGCACGAAATGCGGCATCTGTTATAAAGTTTGTAAATTTAATACAATAGATATTGTTTAACCATCCAGAAAACAAGGTACGAGCCTGTGGTTACGTTTACAATCAATGATAAAGAGTTTACTGTCGAAGAAGGCAAAACAGTTCTTGAAGTAGCACTTGACGCAGGAATTAAGATTCCGAACTTATGTTATCATCCGGAATTAACACCCTATGCAGCATGCCGCCTCTGTCTTGTTGAAGTTATTAAACGCGGCTGGCCATCCCTGCAACCGTCATGTGTATATAAAGTCTTTGACGGTCTGATTGTAAAAACCGACACCGAGCGTGTGCAAAAGACACGAAAAATTATTTTTGAACTACTACTGGCCCGTGCTCCGCAGTCGGAAAAAATCAAGCAGCTCGCTGCAGACTATGGTGTGACCGAAACACGCATTAAGCTGAAAGAAGATAAAGAAAACTGTATCCTCTGTGGATTATGTATGCGCGCCTGTTCAGAAATATCGCAGCGCCATGCAATCAGCTTTACTATGCGTGGAAAGATGCGTACCATCCAAACACCTTTTAACGAGCTTTCACAGGCATGTATCGGGTGCGGTGCCTGTGCCTATCTGTGTCCAACCGGCAGAATAGTCATTGAAGAGGCTGATTAACTACCGCCTGTCAGCAGCTATCGTCTTTTCACTCCTCTTTATTAATTTTTCAGACTGGTATTTATAAGGGGGATTGTTATTTTCTCATGGAATTCGGCAAGCTTTCCCAGTGTTTGCATTATTGAATCCTTTTTCTTTCCGGAGACGCGATAATGCATATCGATAATGTCCAGATGCTGTAATTCCCGGTTGCCGAGAAACACCCCGCCGACTACTGAGAGGTAATCAGGCGTTGTGTCAATTCGATTTGCGGTTGCCCAGAATCTGCACCACCCGTTTGTTGCCGACGTTTGATCGTATCCCCCACCGCCCAGCAGAAGCATCGTGTTGCAGTAATCGCGCATCTCTTTCATGATGGCGACCATACTGTTGTTGGTCAATGCAAGTGAACTTAAGGGGTCGTTCTTGTGTGTGTCGGTCCCGATGACCGCAACCACAATCGTTGGAGAAAAAGCGGTTACCGCAGGCGTAACCACGCGTTTAAAAATCCATTCATAGGCTTCATCATCGGTCTCCTGGGGCAGTGGAATATTTATCGTGTACCCTTTGCCGAGCTCCGACCCGATTTCAGTTTCGAAGCCGGTCCAGGGATAGAGCGTTTTACCGCTTTCGTGCAATGAAATAAATAATACGCGGTCATCCTGGTAATAGGCATCCTGAACCCCGTTGCCGTGATGCGTGTCGGTGTCAATATAGGCAACGCGGTATCCCTGTGCCAGCAGCAGGTCAATGGCAACAATCACATCATTGACATAGCAGAAACCCTCCGCATGGTTTCTGGCGGCATGATGGAAACCGCCCATAAGGTTAAAAACCACATTGGCGTTATCATTGATAATATGTTGTACCGCCGTATAGGTTGCCGCACAATAGAGCAGGACATAATCGAACAGCCCTTTAAACACGGGACAGTCATCACCGCCGAGATTGTACTTGACAAATGCATCATTCCAGACGCCGGGGTTTGCCAGCTCCAGGGCGGCGATATAATCGGGATCGTGCGATTCGGTAAGAATCTCTTTTGTTAGTGCCACAGGCTCTTCAACCTTGATCCAGGGCTCGTTCAGGAACCCTTCGTGCTGGATTTTCAAATAGGTCCGGTGCATGCGGTCCAGGTTCACGGGATGGTCTTTACCAAACGAAAAACCGCTGAACCTGCCTGAGTAGATAAGGACACTGTTCTTCGGGTAATTCACCTCTTTTTCAGGGAAGGTCACGGTAAAGGTACAGAGTCCTGAATCAAAATGTTTCACTGCGGTGGGCCATACCTTTGCCAGGAGTGTCATGGTCGGGTTATTATAGGCAAGCACTTCAGCGTATAATCCTGAAAGACCGCGGGAATAGGCAACTTTGGTGAGATACCGTACCAGGAATCCGCCAATGCCCATACGCTGGTACTCATCGCTGACAACAACGTCAAATTCACCCATGTTGTTATTCGGATTATACATATAGCGGGCTTCAGCAATAATTCGTTTATCTTCCCGCGAACCGATAAACCCGACAATAGCCATTTCCCGCTTATAATCGATATTGGTCATGGTCTGGACATCGTTGTAAGAGAGAATTTTTATCGTACCATGATACCGGTTTCGGATAGATTTGGGTGACAGCGAATAGAACATCCGCTGCACCCGGCGGATATCATAGGGTTTTATTGGTCTAAAGAATACTTCCAGCCCCTCCTTGAACCACTCGGTTGTCTCCAGGTGGTGCGGATAAATACCGCCGTCTTCCGGGGGAATAATCTGGGTTTCCGTGACATATAACAATTCTTTTGCCTCTCGCAGGAGCCGTTTGCGGAATTTCGGATGTGCAAGGGAGATAAGGGCAATGGCCCGTTCCCGGATAGTAAGGCCGTAGAGATATACCGAGCCGTACTCGGTAACCACAAAATCAACTTTACTCCGGTTAAAGAAGACGCCCCGGCTATACAGATTTGAGAGGATGCGTGATTTTTTACCCTTCCGTGTTGTTGAATATAATCCAAGAATGGTAAAGCCGCCGTTGGCCCGGCTGGTGCTGTTGAGAAAATCCATACCGGTCGGGAGGCTCTGGAAATTGGATATGCCCCTGATATCAATTCTGGCCAGTCCGGTGAGATCAATCTCCTGCACGCTGAGAATGGATACCATGCCCCTGATTTGAGCAATAACAGACGGATTACTCACATAATCAACGGGCCGTAGTCTGATTGACGGGTTTTGGTTTATAAAATCATACAGGTCCCACGAACCGAGGGCAAGGGATGCGACTGTTTTTCCAGTGTCAATATTTTTCCTGCTGTTATCAACTACCCCCGCTTTTATCAGGCGCATGATTTCGGTTGTAAGCACGAGCGTGTGAATGCCCAGTGATACTTTTGTGTCAAGATACCGCATGGTGGACAGGCTGATCGGGCCGGTGTCAAAATGAAGTGTGGCGCCGTCCTCGATTATCTCGGCGATATGACGGCCGATGGTCAGGGCAACCGGGTCAAGTTTTGGTGACGGCACTTCAATGAGCGGGTCGTGGCTTTCAACGAAATAGTCGATATCATCCGTGGTTATGAACGTATCGCCCCAGGTAATCGGCATATTCTTGTTTACTTGAGCTATCACCAGAGTGGCATTTTTCACCGCTGCCGGTAGTATATCAACCGAAATGCCGAGACAACAGTTTCCGTTTTTATCCGGCGGGGAAACCATGATAAGGACAACATCCGTTTTAATATTTTTTTTCTCAATAGCACCGGGTACATCGCTCAATTCCATCGGGGTATAATCCACCGATCCGGCTGCCATGGCATCTTCAACACCGCGACCGAAATAAAACGTGCTATAATGAAATTTAAGCGCCAGCTTGTCCTTTGCCAACTCAGGCTCCCGCTGTGCCAGCAGATGAAAGATTTTTATATCCCAGAATTTTTCCGCCATGGCTGCGAGGGTGTCTGTCAGTTTAACCGGTTCGGCAGCGCCTGAACCGACAAGAATGGTCTGTCCGTTTTTTATATGTACGATTGCCTCCCGGGGAGAGAGAACCTTTTCAACACATTGTTCCTGCCAATCAGAGGGTGTCACGCGATTATTCCTTTGTAAACTTTTGGTCCGCCGGACAGTACACCGAAGATCGTGCCGGCTTACTCCTGATATGAAAATATTATATGTTACCTGATTATGCTCTGATATTCTCCGTTTATCCTTCACCGTGCCCGACCGATGGGTAGCTTTTTTTTACAGTATTGATAGCGACAGACCGCTAATTATTCCGGCAGCATTGATATGACGTTAATTATTTGCGGT
>JAUVGS010000353.1 GCA_030593665.1 Chitinivibrionales bacterium
CTCATATAGGACAGTTGGTAGTACCGTTTATCAACCAAAACACGCAAACCCATTTTGGCCCTATGTCCAGAGTTCTGAAACTGCCAATCCACCACTATATGTCGCAATCACTTGTTCCCCGCACCATCTATCGCTATTCCACTGACATAATTAACAGGCAAGCCTGAATTTGAAGTATTATAAACGGTCCAGTTTGTGCCGTCAAATTTTACTAAACCACTATCAACAGCCGCAACCCAAATATTCCCCGAGCCATCTATCGCTATTGTTATAACGCAGTTATCAGGCAATCCGGAATTTGCTTTGTTATAAAAAGTCATATTACCTGAAGTTATGTTGAGTTTAACAAGACCTCCCACTGTTCCAACCCAAATAAATTCACCGTCTTCTACTAATGCCCTGACATCTTGGCCCCATGTATAATTAATCCATTCCGGATTTTGCGAATAAGCTTGATAGAAAGTAACTAATAGTATGAAAAATAGAAGAGAACGCGTGATTGGGTTTTTCATTTGTATCCTCGTTCTAAAACAGTATTAAATGTTAATAAACCTTGAAACAGGGTATCAGGATTTTGGCAATACTAATTCTCTAATAATAGTACTATAATGTAAATCTATATAAATAGTTGCATAAGATTGCATAAAAAGAACGATATTTTTGAAATTCTGTTTTCTGTGAGAAAACAGTAAAAATCTGACTGTTTAAGGATTCATGACGGCAGAGCTGGCAGGTTTTATCCGCATCGGGTGGAACACCGTATGAAGTTTTCTTGCCAAGCATGAATTGTTTACTAAAGGGGATGACGAAGCTTACTAAACAGTCACTCCCACCCGGTTTTAGTTTCGAATAAACTTCGGTTGAACTATTGGTTCAATAAAGCACTACTTTTTTACTGTAAAAAATGCTAACACCATCCAAGCCTAAATAATAAATACCGGGAGAGAGAGCTTTTTTTTCTATATAAAAAATTCCTAAACCCGAAGTTTTCCTTATCGGTTTAAGTCTCCTGACTAACCTGCCCGATGCATTATAAACATCAAGAAATAAAAAATCTTTTTGCTTTTTAAGCTTTACTTCCAAACAAATCCGCTCTGCAGAATTCGCAATTATCTTAATAAACTCTTCTTTTATTGTTTTACTGTTATGTAGTATTACTGGTGTACTATCATAAGGCGAGGGCGGGACTTTGGTAAAATCGGTCCATTTTTCAGTAAGACCCCATATCTGGATATCATCGTTATACTGAACGCCTTCAAACAAATTACCGCTGGTGTACAATCCCCAATGCGCCCTCTGTAAATTACTGCCGCCGGGTTTTGCGTTGGTGGCTTTCATGCACGGTTGGCCATTCATCCAGCAGTAGATCAGATTATTGCCGGCTGGTGCGTATTCAATATATACTGTAAACCGCACCCACTCGCGCAGCGGCATGGCATTATCACCGATAACCTCGAAATCACTCACATGTGCCATTTCCATTTTACCACTGCCAAGCACTGACATGGTATGCACATCCCAGTCAGGATTATTACCCCAGGTAGCGAAATGGTGCCAGCCGCCGCTGGGAAAGTTGGCGTAATCGGTATCTATATACACCCACCAGGAATTGACCAGCGGGGAAGCATAATCGCAATGGATACAGGGGTAGGCCCGGTGGCTTTCGCTCTGTGCCTGAAGTAGCCAGCCCTTATATACCTTACTGCCATGGATCGCCCCGCCGGGTACTTCACTGCCGTCAACAATAGTCCACACCTCATTTTTGCCGGGATTCGGCGTACCGTCTTCGGTCCAGGAGCCGTTGTCATAATTGAGCCACTCCCCGGGGAAACCAGTCTCGAAACTGGAGCGCCAGTATTTGATTGGCTCCTGAGCACCGGCCATTTCAATGTATGGGTATAAAAAAATAATCAAAACACCGAGGAATCGTATCAATCGACAGGGTCTTATCTTTTTAATTGTAATCTGTTTCAACACTATTTCCCCTTTTTATTCAATAATACTAAAACAACTATCACAATGTCTCACTCCAATGAATCTATTGGAGCGACCTTCTCAGTAACATCAATAAAATCAAAAGGGCGCTTCTCAGAAGAAGTAACAAAAATGGAGTCCGGTACCAGTGGCAGATTAGTGCCAAAATAGACATTGAACAGCAAAGAGAAACTGTTAACCGGTGTTATTGACTGGTAAAGCAAACTGTCCGGCACTCCGGGGAACAAATACGCATTGAGAATCCCTGTCTTCTGCTTCAGTTCATCCCTGCTCGCCCTGCTCCAGTCAAATTCCATATAACTATGGGTCGCCCGTTCCGGAAATGACCCTTCATCCGCCTGCAGAATGATAATAGGTTCACTTTCTGACCGGGCACGTATCGTATCCACCATTTCAAGGATCTTCTTATTGACAAAAACTAGCTTGTCAATGTATTGCCCTTTGTCATAATGGCAGTCATCTACAGCATCGGGAAGAACATTTCCGTTTCTGTCAAACGTGTACGGTGCATGGGGTACCAGAAAGTGAATAAATGTATATGTCTGCCCGGTAATCCGTGGGATCTCCATAGCTTTTTCAAACTGTTTCAGGGTGGTCTGGGCATAGGTCATGTTTTCACCGAATATCCCGATTTTGCACAAGACAGGATACAGGATCGTTGTACGAAAAAGCATCATGGTGAATTCAGTTACAAAAAACCGGTAGAGATTGATATCTGCAAACCGGTTACTACTGGTCGGTTCATACCATGACCCGATATGTACATAGGTATAGCCAATTGACTTAAGAAGCTTACACACCCGGTATTCCTCAATCATTTTCACAAAAGGCCTGTTGTCTTCTGAATCCACACCATGTTTTTGAGCGAGTGTGGAAAGGTAGGTCATATTAAGCGATGATGCGAGTGATAGAAATGTTCTTGGATAATTTGCCCGGCTGCTGTCCGCTACATAGAATCCCCTTTTTCGCAGCTCAGTGTAAAACGGGCTATTATCAACGCCATATATTTCAGCCAGCGTATGGCGGTCTGCATACCGGTCAAAGATAATGTAGTAGATATCACGATATTTATCGGGACTGGTGAGGATTACTTCTCCTGTTCCCTCATCACCAATGGTGCCTTTTTTACGGGAAAATTCATTTTTTATCAATAGTAAGAGAGAAAAACAGATCAGGGCCAGGGATACGACATTAAGAATGCTGGTGAACTGTTTTGGACTTCCTTTCTGTTTAACTACTATATAGACACCCACTATTATCACCAGTAACCACGTCGGGAAAAGCAGCATATTTCTTCCTGCGGTGAATCC
>JAUVGS010000522.1 GCA_030593665.1 Chitinivibrionales bacterium
ACCGATTGAGCAGTTACCGGATCAAGACCACTTATCGGTTCATCAAGGAACAGGAACTCGGGACGCATAATTAAGGCACGCGCAATCGACACGAGACGTGCCTGCCCAACCGACAATGCTTCAGGCAGTTTATTCCGGATATCGCTGATACCGATCTTTTCCAGATGCTGTTTAATCATTACACGCAGCGCCTTATCAGGCATTGCGGTATGGTATCGCAACGGTAAGGCAATATTATCAAAAACCGTCATATTACTGATCAGTGCATGCTGTTGAAACACATAGCCGGTTTTTCTCCTCTCAATGACGAGTTCCTGTCGGGAAAATTCACGGATATCACGATCATTCCAGCGTACGGAACCGGTTGCAGGCTCAAGTAATCCTGCACTTATCTCAAGCAAGGTACTTTTTCCACTGCCGCTCCGTCCCATAAGCATAACGATCCGACCCTGTTCAATAGTAACCGTAGCTTGTGAAAACAGCCTTTCATGATCAAAGGTGTAAGAAACATTATCCAGTTGTATTTGAGAAGGCATAAAATCCTACCGTTAAGACAACATTGGTTAAAATGGTTATTACAATTGAACCGACCACCGCTTTAAAAACAGCACGGGGAACAAATCTGACATTGGTAACAGCCAGGCCATGATAACAGCTTACTATCGCTATTACCGCTCCAAAAAGAAAGCACTTTATCATTGAAACCAAAATATCGATAATAGTGACCGCATTAAGTACTTCCTTAACAAAGGTAAAGAAAGGTACATTCGCAATCAGCTTTGCAAAAAACAAACCACCGATAATGGCTATAATATCGAAATAGATATTCAAACAGAGTAACGAAATCAGCATACCTAAAAAAGCCGGTAATACTAAAAAGTAATTCAGATTTATGCCCATAACATCCAGTGCAGCTATTTCTTTTGCAACCCGCATATTCCCTATATACGCAGCCAATGCTGCACCCGACCTGCCAATGACAACCAGGGAGGTAAAAAACGGTCCCAGTTCACGGATTACCGAAATAACCATAATGGTACCGAAATATTCGGAGGCACCGATTTCCGGCATATTTGTAGCAGCCTGCACAGCAATGGTAATACCGCACGACAATGCAATAAGACCGACAATGGCAAGGGCGTCAAGGCCGGTAAACAGTACCTGATTTATTATCTGTTGTAAAGACACATGCCGTCTGCCGGTGCTGGTACACAAACTGACAATCGTATCATAGGCCAGACCGAAAATATCATAAATAAGCTTCAGTTCCCCAATGGTATTTCTACCAACCCGGTTGATATACAGTACTGATTTTAGCATATGTTCGTATCCCGCTTTACGCCCCGGCATCCTGCAGGAGGCGGAACTGTTTCCAGAAGTGCTCCCGGGAACCCGGTTTCCGAATTGAATACACAACCGGAGAAATCCCGCAGGGGAATGATTTTTCAGCTTTTCTCGTTTCCTTCACTCTCTCACGTTGTGGCAACTTATCACTTTTTGTTAGTACCGGCAACAGGGGAATTTCAAGACTACACAGCCAGTCGTACGCTTCAACATCCGCACGCACACCGACATGCCTGATATCAATAAGCCAGATTATCCCGCATACATTCTCGCGTTTCATGCAATAATCCTTTATAAGTTTCGACCAACGTTTTTTCTCGCTGTGCGATGTTTTCGCATAGCCATATCCCGGTAAATCTACCCAGATCATTGCATTATTGATCCGGTACAGGTTGGCGCAATTTGTTTTTCCCGGAGTTTTTGACACACGGGCAAGTGCTTTATTATCAAGAATATGATTGACAAAAGATGATTTGCCGACATTTGACCTGCCCATAACACAGTATTCAATACCAACCGGCTTTGGCAACTGATAAAAATGGGCGGCAGACATAAGGAATTCCGCTCCTTTAGTCTGCAGTATCTTTCCGGCCCTGCCTGTAGTTTTCTTTGATGATACCATTGTTCGCGCCTTTGTTATTATATTAATCGAAGGTTATAATACGCTCTTTATACCATAAATA